>JAQBVK010000072.1 GCA_027623585.1 Planctomycetota bacterium | reverse complement strand
GGAGCCGCAGTCCAGATCTCCCCTGGAAATCGTTCCCAATTCAAGTCGGGCTGATCCCCGATCGAAGCGCGACGGACGATCGAACCGGCCGCATCCGTCACAAGGCCGACGCGCTCCTCGAGCCGCGTGCCGTGGACGAGAAGCGCGTCAGGAAGTAGGAATCGGAGCGCTGATCCGCTCAGGAACCTTCCCACTCGAAGGTCACCATCTTCACCTTGAAGTAGCCGTTGGCGGCGCCGCCCATCAGTGCATTGATCATGTCTTGGTCGAACACCAAGACGTATCGCACGGCGCGCGAGAGCACCAGGCCGAGTTGATCGATGCCGTTGGTGACGGTGCGGAAGCCGGGCACGATCCAGGTTGTCGAGACGATCAGTTCCGGATCCGGCTTCGCCGACTCTCCAGGCTGCATCCAAGCGGCCTGCAGCGCCAACCAGACCGCGGTCGTTTCCGGATCGGTCAACGTGCCGTCGGAACTGTAGATCAGAGAATGAATGCCACTGCCATCGCGATACTCACATTCGATCTCCCAGCGGGTGATCAGGAACTGCGAGATGCTGTTCGGCGCTTCGTACCAGCGGCTGCGCACGCCGCTCGAATTGCCGTTGAACACGGTGCCGTCTGCGGCGAGCACGTCCGCCGTGGTGCCGCTCCAGTTGACGGTGACCGTGCCGGTGTTCGGCTGGCCCGGAGCGCCGATCGGCGTGAGCTCCACGGCTGCGTTCGGGGTCACGGCCGCTTGCGCCTGGGCCAAGTTCCACGGAGTCGGACCTTCGATCCGCACCAGGCCGGTGCCGCCGGTGCCGCCGTGGTTGCCGGCAGAACCGAGTCCACCTGCGCCACCTGCGACCGAAATCGAATCCGCACCGAGCGTCATGGCGCCGTTGGCTTGCACGAGCACCGCGCCGCCAGAACCGCCGCCGCCGCCGCCGTCGCCCGGCGTGCCGACCGTGATCGCGTTGACGTCGGCCCACGGCACGGAAAGCATGAATTCACTCGAGCCGCCGTCGCCGCCGTTTGCGCTCAAACTGCCTGTCAGTGAGAGGTCGCTACCTGAATGCAGTTGCACCGCGCCTCCGCCTGCGCCGCCGCCCGCGCCGTCGGCGCCGCGGAAGGTGTCGATGTCTCCGTTCCCGAGCGTCGGGTTCTCTTTCCAAGAGCCGTGCTGGTTGTTGCCTGCACCGCCGCCGCCGGAGCCTCCGAGCAGAAGTCCCAAATCAGGATTCAAGGTCTCGGTGCCGACCGGAATCACGTATGCGCCGCCGCCCGCGTCTTGCACGGGTCGTGAGTTCACTCCCGCGCGACCGTCCCACGGGATGTAATCGGCGCCAAAGCCGTCGTCGTTGTATTCGTAGATTCCGTTCGCCGTAATCACCAGAGGCTGATCGACCAAGGCGATCGGCACTCCGAGTGGATCGGTCGAGCCGGGCACGAAGTACTCACCGCGTCCGCCGGCGGTCCAGTAGCCGCCGCCGCCGCCGCCGCGTGAGCGGTGACGCGCATGATTCTGCCGGCCGACCGGAGATCCGCCTGAGAAGATCACGTGCGATGAGATGCGCGTGCCACCGGCTAGCAAAGGGTCGGTGATCACGTTGCTCTTCGGCGGCCAGCACCAAGAGCCCATGCCGGATCCCGCGTCGAGGTCTTCGCCGATCAAGTTGGCCAGCGGCGTGGTGCCCGGTCCGCCTTCCGCCGGCGCGCCGCCGACACGGTCGCCGTTCGCGCCGCAGTAGTCGCCACCGATGTAGGTGTCACGGAACCGGTTAGGCTGCAGGATCGTGCAACTGCCGTTCTCGACCTGCGCCCATCCGCAGTTGAGCGTGTCTAAGTAGAACTGCGAGCCGCCGATTTCCGGCCCCATGCCGCTGTTTCCGGCGTACCAGGACATCCCACCGATGCCGCCGCTGCCGCCACTCAAGCTGCCCGTACCCGGATCGCCCCCGCCGGCAATCGTGTTGCGCGGCTCGCTGCCTTCATTGAAGGCGTTGATCAGCGATTCCGGCACTTCCTGCTCGTTGATCGGGAAGCATTTACCCCAGTTGGGCGGCGCATCTTCGCCGTTGAAGGACATCTGCGCGCCGATCGTCATGCTGCCGCGCGTGAACAGGCGTAACGGGCGGGAGCCCGCCGCTGTGACGAACACGTCGGTGTCGGTCCAGATCCTGGTGAACGGGAAGGCGCCGTCAGCGACCGTGACGGTTTCGTTCAGCAGGTCGGAGAACACCGAGCCTCCGTCCGTGTTGAAGAAGACTTGACCGTCTTCGACAACCAAGTCGCCGAGGACGCCGGAGCCACCGCCGAGGTGATTGCCCGTGAGCGGATCCTGACCACTGTCGATGCCGCCGCCGAGCGCCCCGGCCCAGAGGCCCAGAGTGCTGCCGCTTGCGTCTTCCTTCGATTGGTTGGCGAAGCTTTCGAGGATCGAGCCCGTGGTCGTGCTCCCTTCCGGCAACGGGATGGTCAGGGTCCCCGCGTTGGCAAGCGGATTGCCGACCAAGTCGACGATCTGTTGCGAAAGGCTCACCAAGCAAGTCCGGCGGCCGTTACTGCCCGCCGGGAAGCCGATCAACGGCGTAAAGATCACGGTCGTGGTGAGTGAATCACGATCCGAGAACGCGCGGAAGGTGCCGGGCACCGCACTCGAAACGCCGGTCTGTGCGTCGGACACCGCCACGCTGATCAGACCGCTCGCTCCCGTCACTGGATCGGCGAGTTGCGAAGTGCGCAGCAAATCACCGAACACGATCGTGATGTTGAACAGGTTCGTGGTCGGAGGATTCTCCACACTCGGATCGACCGAGATCACTGACGGCGGTCCCGGCACGAGGTCGGCGATGCCGTCAATCTTCAGGATGCCCGTGAGACGGGACTGGTTCGCCGTACCATTCGTCGAGCGCACGATGTTCGGCCCAATCGTCGCCACCGTGATCCGGTAGTTCACGCCGTCCTCGAATCCGAAGGTCAAACCGGCCACGGTCTCGAGAAAAGCCGGGCGGAAGGTCACGTCGCGCCCGTCCACGATGAAGGATCCCAAGGGCGCGCTCCCGTCCGCGATCTTCACGATCGAGATCGAGGAGAAATCCACCGTCGCCGGATCCACGTCCCTCGTGAAGGTGAAGATGATGTCCTTGTTCGCCTGCCAAGTGGAGACCGCAAAACTGGAGCCACCACAACCGAGCGAGCAGACGGTGATGCCGAAGGCACCGCTGGTCGATACGCCAGAACCGGAGCCGCCGATGCAGGCGGGAAGCATCAAAACTGCGACGCCGAGCACGGCCAAAGCGAGCTTGGCAAGGGATTTGCGGACAGGTAGGAGCATGCCGAGAATCGTGATTACCGAAACGCCTGGACGCCGGGCGGAAGCGGACTTCCTCCCCGGAGATGGTTTCCTAAAGTCTATCAGAGCACCCATGACGAGCCTCACAAGCCAAGGACAGCGCCAAGAGGCAGACGCGAGTCCGTACGCCCCTGCCATGCGAATCTCGTGCCAAGGCTTTTCGCGGGCTGCTGGCCTGCTCCTGCTCGCCCTGGGCTGCACGGAGCCCGCGGACGCGGCTTCCGTACGGTTCGCGCGGCTCGATCCAGCCGCGGCCGAGCTCTGGCGCGACTACGCAACGCGGGAGGCAGATCCAGTCGCGGCGATCCGAGCGGAGTCGCTCCGCGTCGGCGAGCGGCTTCGCACAGGCCTGGAGGCCGGAGAATGGGAACACGAGCGCAGTCGCCTCCCCGCGCTCGGCCAGGCGCCGGCCTATGCGCCGGACTCGGCTTCTCTGCCATGGGCGAACTGGCTGGAGGCCGACCGGCACGTCTACCCCGACCTGGCCGCGGCGACTCTGCGCGGCGCCTACGCCGCGCTCGGGACCGAGGTCCTGCCCTTGGCCCGCCAGTGCGACGAGCGCACCACCCCCGATCCACTGCGTCTGGAGGCGCATCGAGTGTTCTGGGCCGAAGCCCCGGGCGAAGCGCTGCCCCGCGGTCGCAACCTCCTCTTTCGTGAGAGCCCGCGCGCGCGCGACACCATCCGCCCCGGCTACCTCGAAGAGGTGTTGCCGCTGGCTCCGGCGGCGGATGCGCTCGACCTTCTACTCCAGGCGGCCGCCCACGAGGGCATGGAATCCCGCGCCCGTCTGCTCGCGATTCGTCTGCTCGGCTCGCGAAACGAGGCTCAGGCCGTTCCGGTGATGGAGTCGATTTTCCTGGCCGAGCGCGGCAACTTCATGGTGCGCCGAGAGGCCATGATGACCCTGCTCGGGCTGAATCTTGAGCGCGGGCTCAAGTTGCTCGCGCGGCGGCTCCCGGAGGAGCAGGTGGATTCCGCCTTGGCAGATTTCTTGGCCACGCTTCGAAGTCAGCACGGCGTGACTGCCGGCTGATCGCATCCATGCGGCTTTACGACACTCACTGCCACCTCGCCTGGCGCGCCGCGGAGGATCCCCCCGTCGATCAGATCGCGCGCGCGCGCGCAGTCGGCGTCGAGGCGATCGTCTGCGTCGCGATTGACGCCGCGACCTCCGTCCAAGCACGTGAGCTCGCGCGCAGCATGCCGGAGACCTTGCGCGCCAGCGTTGGACTGCATCCGAATGACGCCGGCGATGCCGACGCGCTCACCGCGCACTTGGCCAGGCTAGAGCAGCTCGCCGCGGAGGGAGGATTCCACGCGGTGGGCGAGACCGGTCTCGACTTCTACCGCGACCACTCCTCGCCGGCGGTCCAGGAACGCGCGCTGGAGTTTCAACTCGATCTCGCGCGAAGATACGACCTGCCCGTGATCCTGCATTGCCGGCAGGCAGCCGCGCGCCTGTTGGAGGTGTTGGAGGCGAGCGGCGGCCCGCTGCGCGGTGTGATGCACTGTTTCTCCGAAGGTCCGGAAACTGTGGATGATTTCCTGGCGCTCGGCTTGCACGTCTCCTTCGCAGGCAACCTCAGTTATCCGAAGTCGGAGAGCATCCGAGAGGCTGCGCGGCGCGTTCCGGATCATCGTCTGCTGATCGAGACCGACGCGCCCTTCTTGGCACCGCAGCCGCGCCGCGGCCGCCCCAACGAACCAGCCTTCGTGGCTTTCACGCTCGAAGCGCTCGCCGCCGCGCGCGCTCAACCCGCCGCTGAGCTAGCGGCCGCGACCTGGCGCAATGCCTGCGCGCTGTTCGGCGGCAGCTAGAACTTCGCGAGCGGCGCGTCCTGCAAGTCGTCCGCGGTGGGCGGCTCAGCCGGCGGTTCATTCTTCCACGAGTAGCGCACGCGCACCCGCCGCACCTCGCGTTCCGTGAAGGACGCCCAATAACTGTCTTCGCCGGAAAATCCCTCGAGGTTCGGCCACGCCCAGCAGCCGGCGATGCGCCCCCCCGGCTCGCGACAGATCCGGAAACGGAAACCGCCGCGGTGGCCGATCCCGCCACCATCGAAGAGGAAGTCGGGCGGCACCAACGGCGGCAGACCGGCCGCGTCGCGCGGATCTCGGGCCGGGTCGGTTTGCACCGTGCGCTGCAAGCTCACGTAGGCGCCGCTCCGCTCGAGCCAAGCGCGTTCTGCGGCGCCGATCATCGCGAGATAGCCGACCGCCTGGGCTTCGTTCAGCTCTCGTCGTGGTTGCAAGGCGCGCGGAATCAGCAGGGTCGAGGCCGTCAGCAGCAACACGCAGAACACCGAAAACTCGAGCAGCGTAAAACCTTTCCTCATTCCGCCGCGACCGGTTGGCCGTGCTTGGCGACGATGTCGGCCTGCAGATGGGAAGGAACCTGCTCGTAGCGCGCGGGCTTCATCGCGAACGAGCCTTCGCCGTGGGTCATCGAGCGCAAGGTGGTCGAGTAGGTCTGCAACTCGGAAAGCGGCACGGAAGCGTGGATGGTTTGGAAGTCTCCGTCGGATTCCATGCCGAGGATGTGACCGCGGCGCGAATTGAGGTCGCCGCTGACGTCGCCGAAGAATCGCGACGGCACCGTGATTTCGGCTTCCATGATCGGCTCGAGCAAGATCGGGCGCGCCTTCTGGAAGGCCTCGCGCAAGGCTTGCGCGGCGGCGATGCGGAAGGAGTGTTCGTCGGAGTCCACCGCGTGGAATTTGCCGTCGTAGAGCTCGACCGTCAAATCCACCAACTGTGAGGAGGCGATCACGCCCTTGTCCAACAGATCGCGCACGCCTTTTTCTACCGCCGGGATGAATTGACGAGGCACGGATCCACCGACCACGGCGTCGACGAACTCGAAGCCCTCACCGCGCCCGCGCGGCGCGACGCGCAGATAGCACTCCGCAAACTGACCCCGGCCCCCCGACTGCTTCTTGTGCCGGAAATGACCGTCGGCCTTGCCGGTGATGGTCTCTTTGTAGGCGATGCGCGGAAGCTCACGCTCGGTGCCGACTCCGCGATGCTCGAGCCGGTGCAGCGCGGCGTTGAGGTGCATCTCGGACAGTCCCTCCACGATCAATTGATGGGTGACGGGATCGCGGCGTAGGCGCAGCGTGGGATCCTCGCGCGTGATCTTCTGCAACTCGGGGCCGATCTTCTGCTCGTCGGCGCGACTCCGCGGACGCACCGCGAGGGAGGTGTAAGGCAAGGGCAGGCCGAAATCATGCTGCTTCGCAGAACCCGCAGCCGTCAAGACGTCGCCGACGTGCAGGTCATCGATGCGAGTCACTGCCACGATTTCGCCGGGACCGGCGAGCCCGGTCGGGTCCAAACGCGCGCCGAAGATGTTGGCGAGGCCGTTCATCTTGACCGGCTTCCCGGAGCGCGGATTCGACAGCATGGTGTCGGGGCTGAGCTTGCCCTGCAACACGCGGAGATAGTTGATCTGCCCGAGGTGCCGGTCGGTCAGCACCTTCCACACGCGCGCCACCGTGGGCTCGCCCTCTTCGCCGTGTTGCAGGTTGGCGCTGTGCATCGCCGCAAGTTGCATGCGCGCGGTCGGAAAGTCATTCACCAAGAACTCAGCGAACTCGTCCACCCCGATGCCGCGCACCGGATCCACGCAAAACAGCGGCGCGAAGGTTCCTTGCGCCATCGCCGCGGGGATCGTCGCCTCGAGTTCTTCGTCGCTGACGTCTCCGCTCTCGAGGTACTTGGACATCAGCGCATCGTCGGCTTCGACGATCGCGTCCACGAGTTGGCTGCGCCACGGGCTGCCGGCCTTCTCCTCGATTTCGACCGCCGTGAAGTTCTTGCCGGTGCCGTTCGCGAGCGTGAACGGCACCACACGCGCGCCGAGGAAAGCGCGAATGCTCTCGATCTCTTCATCCAGGTCGAGGTTGTCGCCGTCGAGTCGCGTCAGCACCACCGCCCGCGCCAGTCCCAGCACGGAAGCGCGGCGCCACAGGTCGAGGGCATGAAAAGGCACGCCACCGCCGGAGCGCGCGGCCACTACCAACACCGCGCAACCTGCCGCCCCCATTGAGGTGATCGCGTCGGCAACGAAGTCCGGGTAGCCCGGAGTGTCGATCAGATTGAGCTTGCCGGCCGAGGTTTCGAGGTGCACGACCGCAGCCGCCAGACTGTGCTGCTTCTCTTTCTCGTCGTGCTGAAAGTCGCAGATCGTGCTGCCGTCTTCCACTCGCCCGCGCCGCTCGATCGCCTTGAAGTGCAGCGCGACGGCCTCGACAAGGGTGGTCTTCCCCGCGCCTGCGGGTCCGATCAGAGTGAGGTTGTGAATGTCCGCTGCGCTCATGAGTGGTGCACGCCCGCGCCACGCCCGTGGCCAGGCTAGGTGTCAGAGTAGCAGCGCCTCATGGAACGCCAAACCGCCCGCAAAGTCTCCTCTGCGGGCGGCATTCGGACGTGACCGCGTTTACTGAGCGGGGCCGAGGATCAGGACTTCCACCCGGCGATTGTCGGCGCGGCCTTCCTTGGTGTCGTTCCCGGCCTTGGGCGCAAATTCGCCGTAGCCGGCGACGCGCACGTGGGAACCGTCCAAGCCTAGATCGTAGATCAGGTAATCCGCGCAGGACATCGCACGCATCGCGGAGAGCTGCAAGTTGCTCTTCCAGCCCGACTTCTTGGGTTGCTCATTGTCGGTGTGTCCCTCGATCCAAATCGTGTTCTCACCGTACTTGGATTTCAGCACATCGCCGACGCGCGTCAGCGTGTCGCGCCCCTGTTTGCTCAGCTCCGCTTTGCCGGAAGCGAAGGTCAATTCGGAATCGATGCCCAGCACGATGAAGCCGCCGCGGCGGCCGATGTCGATGTTGGTGCCCTGGAGCGCGGTGCTAAGGCTGTCCATCTCGGCGTCATGTTGGTTGACTGCGGCTTCGGCGGCGGAGGCGCGTTGCTGCAGTTCGGCGCTGCGCTGCTGCTCGAACTCGATCTGTTTCGCGAGCGAGGCGTTCTCGGCGCGAGTGCGACTGAGTTGGGCTTGCATCGAGCTGCGCTCGGTGTTGAGGGCCGCGAGCTGCTTGTCCTGGTCCTCGATCATCTGCCGCGTCATGTTGGACTGGCAGGCGGGGAGGAAGGCGAGCGCAAGCGCGAAGAGGAGAGGGGACTTGTTCATGGAGCTAAAGACTGATGGTTTGCGAAGTGCGAGGAACCGGAGATCCATTCCGGCCAGGAGACCGAAAAGAAGTGGTGAACGAAACCGGGCGCGAGCAGCACGAGTGTCGTGCCCAGGATCAGGGGCGGGCCGAAGGGGATGACTCTCCCCACCAGCCAGCCGACGCGTATGGCGTTGTGCGCATGCCGCTTGGCTCCGCGCGCGCGCCGTCGCCGGCGCACCGCGCAAATCATGCGAATCACGTTGATGACGCCAAAGAGCGAGCCTGCGAAGACGCCGATGAGAAGGCTCCAAAGAGCGCCCTCGAGGCCGAGCCAGGCGCCGACGGCGGCGAGGTACTTAACGTCCCCGAAACCGAGCGCCTCTTGACGGAGAAGATAAGAAAACAGACGGCCGATTCCAAATGTGATCGCGAAAGCCGCCGCCCAACCCACCAAACCGGACGCCAAGGCGAGGGTGCGGGCGCCATCCTCCAGTCCGAGGCCGAGCAGCTGTGCGCCCCAGGGCGCCTCTGAGCGCCCCGCCCACAGATGCAGCTCCGGCACCAGCAGCACCGCCGGGATCGCGGCGATTTGTCCCCCAATCGTGATCCCATCGGGAAGGATGAAGTGGCGAAAATCCACCGCAGCGGCGATCCAAAGGCTGGTGAGCGCGACCAGAACGACGATCAGCGGGATCAGCCCCTGCTCCGCCGCCCACCCGCGGCCCGCCACGACGAACAACAGCGCAAGTCCGAGCTCGTGGACCATGTAGCCGGGCCCGTAGCCCGCTTTGCAGCGGCGGCAGCGCCCGCGCAGCACCAAGTAGGAGATCAGCGGCAGGTTGTCGTACCAGGCGATCTGCGAGTCGCACACTGGGCAGTGCGAGCGCGCTGGCTTGAGGATGCTCATCCCCTCGCGCGGGATGCGGTAAGCCGCCGCCGACGCGAAGGAGCCGGCGATCGCGCCGAACACCGCCAGGAAGAAGGTGTATAGCGCAGGCTGTGCCCGCAACAACTCGTACACGTCCCCCATTCCACGATCCTGCGTGGCCGGAGGCCGGAATTCAAGGGATTAGGGCAGCGCTGAATAAGTGCTTTCGTTCCAGCGCGTGGATTCGCGGCCGGGGTCAAGGAGCCGGGTTCTGCGCCTATTGATAGATAGGCG
>JAQBVK010000071.1 GCA_027623585.1 Planctomycetota bacterium | reverse complement strand
GGCGCGGTTTCGCGCATCGCGCGTGCGGACAGCGGCTTCAACTCGAGCACGCCCTTGCGCTCGAGCGCGCGTAGATGGAAATCGGCGGTCTGCGGGCTGACGCCGAGCAGGCGGCCGAGTTCGGCACGTGTCGGCGGCACGCCGTGGCGCTTCAAGAAGCCGCGTAACGCGACGAGCGCGGCGCGTTGACGTTCGGAGAGGTCCGGGGTCACCCGGGAAACTGCCATGTCGCCACACTACGACATCCGTCATAGAGAGCGCAAGTCGCGTCACCTGCCCCTCGACTCCCCGTCCTATACTCGATGAGCCGAGTCCTGGAGCCGCCCGCAAGCCCCATGAGTGCCCGCAGAAAGCCGCGCGCCCCGCACGTCGCTGAGCCGCCCGTCCCCGCCTTCGGGCGAAACGGCACGCGGAGCAAGCGCCGCAAGATGGCCCTGCGCTTGAACCTGCACTTCGTGTTCTTCGATGCGCCGGGAAACCGCGGCAGCACGATCGGCCACTGCCTCGACCTCGACGTCTGCGCCGAGGGCGCCACGCGCCAGGAAGCTTCTGACGAACTGCGCCTCGCGATTGAGGAGTATCTCGCCTTCAAACTCGAAAACCACGAGTTCGACTCCTTACTGAGGCGTACGCCTGACGGCGTAGTTCCGGCAAAGGTGGCCGGCATGGAAGCCTGGGAAGTCGTCGCACTGCTCGAGTTGAACGACAAGCAGCCTGCGAAGGTGACGGTGCTCTTTCCCACCGTCCTCGGCGGGGCGCACACTCACGCGATTCCCGGAATCCAGGCCTTCGCCTAAGGCGAACCCGTGGGCGGCGGCCGCGTCAAGCGGCGAGACTTGCTTCGGGCATTGAGGTCGCTGGGTGCGCGGCCGGTTCCTGGAGGCAAGGACTCGCACGAGCGTTGGGAACGATTGGAAGATGGTCTCGCGTTCCGGACCACGATTCCGCAACGTGAAGAATTCTCACTCTTCTTCGTCGCGACGCTTGCGCGTCAACTCGGGCTCGAGCCAGCAAGACTCAAGGCTGCACTGCGCTCATGAAGCGGTAGCGCTCGTCGAAGCCTCCACCCGCGCGCGCTCGCCCAGCGAACGGCCGTCCGCCAGGAGTTCGCGGACCGGCTCCAGGTAAGGCTGCTCCTCCGTGAGCGGCTCGGCGAAGGCCAGGAGTTCGCGGGCGCGGTCGAGAAGCCTGCCTCGTAGCGGATCGGCGCCGGAGAGGGCATCGCGATGGGCGGAGTCCCAGGCCTGCAGGCGTTGGGGGTGGCTCCAGCGCGCCCCGAGGCGTTCGGCGGCGGCCAGCGCGGCTGGGCGGTCGAAGATCGCGCGGGCCAGCACGGCGTAGCCGAGGCCGAGTTCCGGCGGCACTGCGTCGGCGTGGCGCAACTCCAACTGCGGACGGAAGCGCGCCTCCGGGAAAAAGGTGGAGAGGTGCAGATCCCAGTCGCCAGGGCAGAGCTCGCAGGAGCAATCCCAGTCCTCCCAGCGCGTGCCGTGGATGTCGTGCAGGCCGTCGGGCAGCTGCACGAAGAGCATCGGCGCCGCCAGCGCCCACTCCACGTAATCGCGGAAGCTGGAGCCGTCCTTCGCGAGCGCCTCGGGAATGCCGCAGCGTTGCGGATCCACGCTGGTCCAGACGTTCCCGCGCCACGAGGCAAAGCCGGTCTGCTTGCCCGCCGCCACCGCACTGTTCGCGAAGATCGCGTTGAAGACCGGCGCCAGACGCAGCGCCACGCGCAGTTTGCGCATCGCATCGTCCTCGTCGCGGTGGTCGAGGTTGACTTGCACGCCGCAAGTCCCCTTCATCATCCAGGTCGCGTACTTGCCGCGCGCGCCCAACCACGGTTCCATCACCGCGTAGCGCGCCTTCGGCAGACGCTCGATCTGATCCGGCGACGCGGTGGGATGTGCGCCCACCGCGTGAAAGCGCACGCCGAACTCTTCTTCGAGCAAGCGCTGCTCGTCGCGCCATAGCCCGTACTTCTGCGCGAGACCGGGTAATCCTTCACATAATGGCGAGGACCACTCCATCTGCGCGCCCGGCTCGAGCGTGATCGTGCCTCCGCCCGGCAGCCGCAAGCCGAGCAGATGCTCCCCCTCGCAGATCGTCTCGGCGCCGAGCCGCTCGCCGCTGCGCGCCAGCATCGCGCCGACCCCACGCGCGCCTGTATAGGGAACGATTGCGCCGTCCTTCGCGCGCAGCACGAAGTTCTCCACTTCGAGACCGAGCCGCGCGTCCTGCGGCTCACGATGGCCGCGCCGCAGCGCCTTGGTCAGGGCGTCGAGATCGGCGTTGTTCATGCGCAATCTCCGCCGCAGGCAAAGGAATGGCGGGAGCGCATAGGAATCGAACCTACCGAGCCCCGCCGTGCGGGACCCCAACGGCTTTGAAGGCCGAACGAGACACCAGCCCCGATCCGCTCCCCCGCGCGCGCCGACTGAACGGTGTCCAGGAAGGCAACTCGCATGCCTAGGTTAGGCGCACCCGCGCGGCTCCGCTACGGACTTCGCCGATCTCCACCGGCACTTCTCCGGCCGGGAACGCGGCGCGGAAGGCCGCCACGCCCGCTTCAGGCACGCACAACAACAGGCCGCCGCTGGTTTCGGCGTCGAAGCCGATCGCCGCACGCCACTCCGCCACACCGGAATCCACCACCACCCGCGCGCCGAGCGCGTCCCGCCCGCGCGCCGATCCACCGCTGTAGATGCCGTCGCGCGCCAGCGCTTCGGCGCCGGAGTAGAGCGGAACGCGCGTGGCCTCGATGCGGAACTCCACACCGGAAGCCTGTGCGAGGTTGGCGGCGTGGCCGAGCAGCCCAAAACCCGTGACGTCGGTCGCGCACCTCACGCCCCCGGCGCGTGCAGCGCGCGCACCCGAGCGATTCAAGCGCGCCATCGTCTCCATCGCCGCGCGCGCATCCTCGGCGCTGGTGCGCTCCTTCTTGATGCCGGTGGTGATCGAACCCGCTCCGACCGGTTTGGTGAGGAACAATCGATCCCCGGCCCGCGCGCCGTCGTGGCCGATGCGCTCGGCTTCGGCGACTTCCCCGAACACCGCGAAGCCGAACAACGGCTCCTTTGCGCGCACCGAGTGTCCGCCCACCCACAATGCTCCCGCTTCCATGACCTTGGCCACCGCGCCGTCGAAGAGCGGGTGGAGAATGGAATCGTCCCAGTCCTCCGGCAGGCCGGCTAGGTTCAAGACCACCTTGGCCTCGCCGCCGCAGGCGTAGATGTCGGACAGCGAGTTCGCCGCCGCGATCGCGCCGTAGCCCCAGGGGTCGTCCACCACCGGCGGGAAAAAGTCCACCGTGTACAGGCCCACCCGCCCGGGGCCGAGGCGCACGGCTCCGGCATCGTCGAAGTTCTCGAACCCGGCCAGGAGGTCGGGCGAGACGGCAGCGGGAGCGACTCGGCGCAGGACCTGCCCGAGCACCCCCTGAGGGATCTTCGCCGCTCACCCAGCGCTGTCGGCGTATTCGGTCAGGCGTTTCCGGGTCATGGGGCCAACTTAGGAGGGTGGGAGCAGGGGCTCAAGGGCAGCTTGCCCTGCAGCCGATGGGAGGAGGCATGCCGCAGCCCTGATGCGCACGAGCACCCTATCCCGAGTGAGCGAGCGGCTGCAAGACGCCTTCGTCGCCGCCGACTACGACGAGCAGACGCGTCGCAGCATGGCCATTTCGGTGGGTTTGCGCCTGCTAGCGCTCGGCCCGCCGTTCATCCTGCTCTATGCCTATCTGAAGCTTCCGACCGCGGCGTGGGTGCTCACGATCGCCGAGCTCTTGAACCTCACGGCTCTGGTTCAACTCGGTCGGCGAAAGAGCTCCTACACCTGGGGCTGGGTCATCGTGCTCGGCCTGATGGGCGCGATCTTCGGCACTCTCTACGTCGGCGGCGGCTTACGCAGTCCAGCCAGCGCATGGCTGCTGCTCAGCCCTCTGCTCGGCTGTTATCTCTTCGGACTCCGTGGCGCCACGATCACCGTGTTGCTCACGGTCGCGGGCCTGGCCGGGTACGCGGTATGGGAATACAGCGTCGGCGTGATCCCGCACATGGTGCCGGAGAGTCTGCAGAATCCTTGGAACTTCCTGATCGTCGCCACCGCGGTGCTCGCGACGCTGGCGATCACGAATTCATGGATGGCGATGCTGGGCCGCGAACGTCAGCGTCAAGGCGATGCCGAGCGCGCGCTCGGCAACGCGATCGGCAGCCTCACGGAGGCGGTGTCGATCTACGAAACCGAGGCCGGGAAGCGCAGCGTGCGCGCTCGGAACGAGAATCCGGCGTCCAAGGCCTTGCGGAAGTCGCTCGAGGAATCCGGACATGGTCTCGCGGCCTTGCTGGGAGTGGAGGTGTTGGACGTCGAGACCCTGACGGGGCTCTCCTACGTCTCCACGGAGAATGCGTTGCGCGTGAAGCATCCGGTCACCGGCGCCTTCTTCGACGCGCGCGTCACCACCAGTCAGGACGGCTTCGTGCTATGCCTCTCCGACGTCAGCATGCACGTCGCCATCGAGGAGCAGTTGCGCCGCGCGACGCATGAAGCGTTGGAGGCGAGCCGGCTGAAGAGTGAATTCTTGGCCACGATGAGCCATGAGATTCGCACGCCGATGAACGGCATTCTCGGCATGACCGAGTTGGCGCTGCAAGGCGAGCTGCTGTCGGAGCAGCGCGACTGCCTACTCACGGTGCACGATTGCGCGGAGAACCTCC
The DNA here is from genome assembly GCA_027623585.1 of Planctomycetota bacterium. Lineage (GTDB taxonomy): Bacteria > Planctomycetota > UBA1135 > UBA1135 > UBA1135 > JAQBVK01. The sequence continues at coordinate 4,925 of JAQBVK010000071.1, read as the reverse complement.
TGCACTTGATCAACGACATTCTGGACTTGTCGAAGATCGAAGCCGGCCGCATCGAACTCGAAGTCGTGCCCTTCGATCTCATCGACGTTCTCGAAGGCGTGCAGGACGGCCTGTCGCCGAAGGCCGCCGAGAAAGGGCTCGAATGGAACGCGTTTGCGCGTCCCAGCGTGAACACGCGCCTGGTGGGCGACCCGCTGCGTCTGCGCCAGGTGCTTCTCAACTTGGCCAGCAACGCGATCAAGTTCACCGAGAGCGGGCAGGTCACGCTCGAAGTTTCCGCTCTGGAAGGTGGGGCCGAAGGAGCCACGCGCCTGCGCTTCGAGATGCGAGACACCGGCATCGGCGTCTCGGAGGAGGCCCGCGCGCGCTTGTTCCAAAAGTTCGTGCAAGCCGACTCGTCCACCACGCGACGCTACGGCGGCACCGGGCTCGGACTCGCGATCTCGCGCCAGCTCGTGCAATTGATGGGCGGAGAACTGGAGGTGGAGAGCAGTCCTGGCAAGGGTTCCTGCTTCTTCTTCGAGGCCGTCTTCATGCGCGACACGGCGGCCGCAACGCAGCCCGAGGTCGCCGACGTCTTGGTCGGACGCCGCGTATTGGTGGTGGACGACGTGGAGGTCAACCGCCGGGTGCTGGCCGGGCAGGCGCGCCGGCTAGGCTGTCGTTACGAAGTCGCGGAGTCCGCGGAGCAGGCGCTCGCGAAGGTGAGTGAAGCCGCGGAGTCGGGCGATCCGTTCTTCTGCGTGTGGACCGACCAATGCATGCCCGGCAAGAGCGGGCTCGAACTCGGTCGCATGATTCGCGCCGACCACCGCAACGACGCCACGCGTCTGATGCTGCTGTCGTCCTATCACGACTTCCACGACAGCAGCGAAGCGCGAGCGGCAGGCTTTCAATCCTGGAACTCGAAGCCGATCAGGCTCGCGCTCCTGAGACAAGAGATGTCGCGACTGGTGAGCGCGCCGGCGCCGCAAGGCGCGGAAGAACCCAGCGCAAGTGTTCCGCCCACCGTCGTCAAAGCGGCGACCGAAGCGCGGCCTCAAGCGCGTGAGCGCCTGCTCCTCGCCGAAGACAATCCGGTGAACCGCAAACTGGCGTTGAAGATGCTGGAGCGCGCTGGATTCCTTGCCGACGTCGCCACCAATGGCGCCGAAGCTATCGACAAGGTGAAGCAAAACACCTACGACTTGGTGTTGATGGATTGCCAGATGCCCGAGATGGACGGCTACGAGGCCACTCGTAAGATTCGCGCGCTGGGCGGCGTCGCATCGCAACTCCCGATCGTTGCGCTGACCGCGAACGCGATGGTGGGCGACCGCGAGAAGTGCATGGCTGCAGGCATGAGCGATTACCTGTCGAAACCGCTGCGCCAGGACGAATTCCACGCGATGCTGGAGCGATGGCTCGGGCGCGCGGTGAGCGTCAAGTAGACCGCGCAGGTGCGCCGAATGGCGCCGCTCAGGCCAACAACAGGGCCTGCAGTTCGACCAAATCTTGTTCGCCGAGCGTGCGCAGGTCGAGCAACAGCCCATCGTCCTGCACGCGCGCGAAGATCGGCGGCTCCAGGCTGCGCAGGTGCGCCGCCATCTGTTCGCCCGACGCATCCGACGCGGCGAGTTGCACGCCCCACGAGGGCACGCCGGCGGTCGGTGAGGCGCCGCTGCCGACGCGGCTCTCGCAAGTGACTGCACGCGCGCTCCATCCGAAAGCGCGGCCGTCGAGCGCGGCGGCGAGCGCCTCAGCGCGCGGCCGCAACTCTTCGGCGGTGAGCGAAAGACGCGCGAGCGCGGGGATGCGCCGCACCGCGGCATCAGGGCCGAGCGCGTGAATCGAGAGCACTGCCTCGAGTGCGGCGAGCATCGCCTTGTCGAGGCGCAAGCAGCGTGTGAGCATGTCGCGACGCAAGCGCTCGACCAGCGGTTTCGCGCCGACGATGAGTCCGGCCTGCGGTCCGCCGAGTAACTTGTCGCCGCTGAAGGTCACGATGTCGCAGCCGCGTGCGAGCGCATCGGCCACGGTCGGCTCCCCCGCCAGCGCCGGCCACTCGGCACCGACTAAGACGCCGGAACCGAGGTCGTACGCCAAAGGCAATCCACGCGAACGGCACAGCGCCGAAAGTTCTTCGAGCGGCGGCTCGCCGGTGAAGCCCTCGATGCTGAAGTTGCTCGGATGCACTTTCAGGACGCAAGCCACCTCCGGGTCCGCGATCGCCTGCTCGTAATCGCTCAAATGCACGCGGTTGGTCGTGCCGATCGCCACCATTTCGGCGCCCGCCGCCGCCACCACCTCAGGCATGCGATAAGAACCGCCGATCTCGACCAACTCACGCCGAGCCACCACCGCCTTGCGGCCCCGCGCCAACGCGGCGACCGCCAGCAGCAATGCGGCAGCGTTGTTGTTGACCGCGATGCCGGCTTCGGCTCCGGTCACGCGCACCAACAAGTCCGAAACGGCGCTCTCGCGGCGGCCGCGCTTGCCGCTCGCTCGGTCCACCTCGACCATGGAGACGCCTGCGGCATTGGCCACGGCATGCGCGGCCTCCGCAGGCCACGGAGCGCGCCCCAGGTTGGTGTGCAGCACCACTCCCGTGGCGTTGATCGCGCGACGCGTCTTGAGGCCGGGAAGGACCTCCAGCACCGCGCGCACCCGCGCCCAAAAGCCTTCGTTCAGGCCGCCGAAAACGCCGCCAGCGCGCAGCGTCGCACGTTCTTCGTCCATCACGCGCTCGCAAGCGCGCCGCAGCGACTCGCGGTCGTGGTGGAGAGCAAGCGCACCGGCCTCCTCCGCATCGAGGACGAGGTGCATCGGCGGAATGCGCTGCGGACTCACAGGTGCGGCCACCCTAGAATCCTACGCGTGCTAACCGCCTCCGTCGCGCCGCAATACCGCTGGAGGATGCGCGGCGAGGTCACTGCGGCGGCGCGTCGCAACGCTGAGGCGCGGCACGGGCTGCATCCGCTCGCGGCAACGGTCCTGGCGCAGCGCGGCATCCCCGAGGCCGAAATAGAGGCCTTCCTGCGGCCTTCGCTGCTCACGCTGCCGGTACCGGAGCGCTTGCCGAACTTCGACGCAGCCGCGGACGCGATCGAGCGCGCCGCCGCCTCCGGGCGCAACATTCTGATCCACGGCGATTACGACGTGGACGGCACCTGCGGAGCGGTGCTGCTGCACTTCCTCTGCGAACAACTCGGCGCGCGCTGCGAGGTGTTCGTGCCGGACCGGCTCACCGACGGCTACTCCTTCGGAGCGCGTTCACTAGAGACCGCCGAACGTTGCGGCGCCGGGTTGGTGATCGCGGTCGACAACGGCACCAGCGCGCATGAACCCCTCGCGGCCTTGGCCGATCGCGGGATCGACGTCGTCGTGCTCGATCACCACTTGCCCGGCGCGACGCTGCCGCGCTGCACCGCGTTGGTGAATCCCTGGCTCACGCCGGATGTAATTTTTCCCCATTTCTGCGGCACCGCGACGGCGTGGTTATTCGCGTGGGGCGTGCTGCGCCGGCGGCACGGCACGCAGCCGGGCGCGATGCCGCCCTCCGCGCGAACTTTCCTTCATGACACCCTCGGCCTCGCCGCGCTCGCGACCGTGGCCGATGTGATGCCTTTGACCGGCCCGAATCGGGCCTTGGTCGCCTGCGGCTTGCGCGCCTTGGGCGATAGCGGACTGCCCGGCATGCGCGCACTGATGGGCGTTTCCAAGATCCGCGGCGTTCCAACCGCGCAAGATCTCGCCTTCCGCATCGCCCCGCGGCTGAACGCGGCCGGGCGGCTGGGACGCGCCGAACTTGCCTTTCGCGTGCTCGCGGCGCGCGACGCGCGCGACGCTCAGGCCCTCGCCACGGAACTCGATGCGATGAACGTGGAGCGGCGCGCGGTGCAGGAACGCGAACTCACCAGTCTGGAGCCCGACATCGCCGCCCAACGCGCGGCGGGAAGCGGCGTGATCTTCGCGGGCCGCCATCAGGCGCACTTCGGCGTGCTCGGCGTCGTCGCCGGGCAAGTGCTCGAGCGGACCGGGTTACCGACCTTACTGTGGGCTGAATGTATGCCCGGCGTCGCACGCGGCAGCGCGCGCGCGCCCGAAGGCTCGAACCTCGTCGAACTCTTGGACTCCGCCGCCGAACACCTCAGCGGCTACGGCGGGCACGCGCGCGCGGCGGGATTCCACTTCGACCCGGCTGCGGCTCCGCTCATCGCTGCTGCGCTCCAGCGCGCGGCGGCCTCTTCGGCGGCAGTTCTGGCGCCCGAATTGGCGCTCGATGGCGAAATCTCGCCCGGCGAAACCGATCTCGAGGCCGCGCTCTCCCTCGCCACGCTGGCTCCGTATGGGGAAGGATTTCCCGAGCCGGTGTTTCTCTGTTCGGATGTCCGCTTGGCGCGCGACCCGCGCCCGATCGGTAACGACGGCATCCACGCCGAGCTGCTACTCGAGCGCAACGGCGTCGAGATGCGAGCTTTGGCTTGGCGCATGATGGGACGGTTGCGCCCGCTGCAAGCCGGCAATCGCGTGGACGCGGCCGTGACCGTCGGCGTCAGCGACTTCCGCGGCCGCCGCTCGGTGGAATGGACGCTGCGCGATCTGCGCGCAGGAGCCTGAGGCTTGCGGCTGCTGCATCCGCTGACCGCACCGCTACGCCGCGCCTATCGCTGGATGCTCGGCTTCGCAGACAAACCGCGAGCGGAAGCCGCGTTGTTCGGGCTCGCCTTCATCGAGTCCTCCTTCTTTCCGATCCCGCCCGATCCGCTGCTGATGGCGATGGGCGCCGGACGTCCGCAGCGCGCGCTGCGCTACGCGGCGATTACCACCGCCGGCTCGGTGCTCGGCGCGCTGCTCGGTTACGCCATCGGCGCCTTGCTCATGGACACGGTCGGCGCGTGGCTGCTCGATCTCTACGACGGCGACCGCTTGGTGTGGGGCAAGAT
>JAQBVK010000070.1 GCA_027623585.1 Planctomycetota bacterium | reverse complement strand
GCTTGGATGGCCGGCGCGGGCGGCGCCACCGGAGCGGAGGGTGTTGCGGCAGCGATCGGCGGGGTTTCGACCACTCCGTCGCAACTCTTGCACTTCACGTGCGTCGCGGTGAGCGAGTCGGGGATGTCGCCGTAGCGTTGTCCGCACTGCAGGCAGGTTCCGATGCGAGACATGTCGTTTCCTCTGTAGCGTTCGGGCCGGCGCGTATGCCGGGTCGATCATCCTAGAATATCTCTGTTCCCCTGGCTCTGTGTCCCAGTCCTTCCGCCTCGTCAGCGAATTCTCGCCGCGCGGTCACCAGCCGGAGGCCATCGAGGCCCTGGTGCGTGGCTTTGCCGATCCGCGCGCGCGGCAAGTCCTGTTGGGCGTCACCGGTTCCGGCAAAACCTTCACGGTCGCGCACCTGATCCAGCGCTTGCAGGCGCCAACCTTGGTGATCGCGCCGAACAAAACGCTGGCGGCGCAACTCTATCAGGAGTTTCGCGATCTCTTCCCGCACAACGCGGTCTCGCTGTTCGTTTCCTACTACGACTACTACCAGCCTGAGGCCTACGTTCCGAGCACCGACACCTACATCGAGAAGGATGCACGCATCAACGAACGCATCGACCGCCTACGGAACGGTGCCACGGCGGCCTTGGTGAGCCGGCGCGACGTGATCGTGGTCGCCAGCGTGTCGTGCATCTACGGCCTCGGCGATCCGGAGAACTACCGCGGCCTCGCATTGCGCTTGTCGGTCGGCGCGCCGGCGCGACGTGAGGAGATCGTGCGCGGCCTGGTCCGCACCCAACACGTGCGCGCAGAAATCGATTGGCGGCCGGGAGGCTTCCGCCTGCGCGGTCCCGCGATCGAAGTGTGGCCGATCCACGAACAAGATCGCGTGTTGCGCATCGAACTCGGCGGCGAGCGGGTGGAGTCGCTGTTGGTGGTGGATCCCTTGACCGGCGAAGTGCTCGACGAACCGCAGCGCGCGACGATCTTTCCGGTCGGCCACTACGTGCAGCCGGAAGAGAAATTGCCGCGCGCTTTGCTCGGGATTCGGGCGGAGCTCGACCAGCGCCTGCGCGAGTTGCGCAGTGCGGGCAAAGAATTGGAGGCCGAGCGGCTGGAACGGCGGACGCTTTCCGACCTGGAGGACTTGGAGGAACTCGGCTTCTGCTCCGGGATCGAGAATTATTCGCGGCACTTCGAGGGCCGGACCACCGGTCAGCCGCCCTTCACCTTGCTGCACTATTTCCCGAAGGACTTCCTGTGCGTGGTCGATGAGAGCCACGTTTCGCTGCCGCAGATCTATGGGATGAGCATCGGTGATCGAGCGCGCAAACGGAACCTGGTCGATTACGGTTTCCGACTGCCGTGCGCGGTCGACAACCGGCCTTTGGAGGAAGTCGAGTTCGAAGGCCTCCTCGGACGAGCGCTCTACGTTTCGGCGACGCCCGCCGCGCGCGAACTGTTGCTCGCCGAAGGCCGAGTCGTCGAACAGTTGGTGCGGCCGACCGGTCTGCTCGACCCGGCTTGCGTGGTGAAACCGGCGCAGGCTCAAGTCGAAGACGCGCTGGCCGAATGCCGCGGCACCATCGAGCGCGGCAACCGCGTCCTGGTCACGACCCTGACCAAGCGGTCGGCGGAAGACCTCACGGAGTTTCTGCAGGAGCAGGGTGTGCGCGCGCGCTACTTGCACTCCGACGTGGACGCGATCGAGCGCTCCGAGCTGTTGCGCGACCTCCGTCTCGGTGTCTACGACGTGCTGGTGGGAATCAATTTGTTGCGCGAGGGACTCGACTTGCCCGAGGTCGCCTTGGTCTTGGTCCTCGATGCCGATCGCGAAGGCTTCTTGCGCTCGGCAACCTCGTTGATCCAGACCAGCGGACGCGCGGCGCGCAATGAAAACGGTCGCGTGGTGTTCTACGCCGACCGTGAGACGCCCGCGCTGCGCACCGCGCTCGACGAGGCCACGCGCCGCCGCAGCGTACAAGCAGAGTTCAACCGCGTGCATGGAATCACTCCGCGCGGCATCCGCAAGAAGATCGCGGATTCCTTGGCGGGAATTCTCGATGCCTCTGCGGGAGGGGCTGAAGTCGCCGAAGGCGCGCCGCTCGGTCCGGAGACCATCCAACGGCGCCTGGCCGAGGCGCGGCGCGCGATGTTGCAAGCCGCATCCAGCCTCGACTTCGAATTGGCGATCCGGATGCGCGACGAACTGCGCCGGCTCGAAGCCCTGCAACTCGAGTTCGCTGGGCCGTGAACGACGCTCCGGCCCCGGGCTTCGCCGAGCAGTTGCGTTCCGCGCCTGCGCGTCCCGGCGTCTATCTGTTCTTGGACCGCGCCGGACAGGTGCTCTACGTCGGGAAAGCCCTCGACTTGCGTAAACGCGTCGCCGCCTATCTGCGTGAAGGCGGGGACGGGCGCCCTCGGCTCCGCGAACTGCACGCGCTCGCAGTCGCAGCCGAGTTCCGCGTCACCGACTCCGAGCGTGAAGCGATCCTGCTCGAAGACCGATTGGTGAAGCATCACCAGCCGCCTCTGAACGTGCTGCTCAAGGACGACAAATCCTTTCTCTACGTTCACCTCGACACTGCCCACACCTTTCCGCGGCTCGGCCTGGCGCGACGGCGCGGGTCACATGGTCTCTTTCACGGGCCCTACGCCAGCGCGGGAGTGGCGCGGCGGACCAAGCGGTTGCTGATGCAAGGTTTCGGTTTGCGCGACTGCTCGGACCATGCCTTCGCCAACCGCGCACGGCCTTGCCTGAAGTATGAAATCGGGCTGTGTTGCGGACCTTGCGTCGGGAAGGTCAGCGCGGAGGAATACGCCGAGCGGCTCGACGCGGCCCGCGAGGTTCTCGGCGGGCAGGTGGCGGCGCGGCTGCGTTCCGAACGAACCCGCATGGCGGAGGCGAGCGCGCGCGAGGACTACGAGATCGCACTCCGCGCGCGGGATCGCGCGCGCGCGCTGGCGGAGCTCGCTGAACCGCAGAAGGTAAGGCTAGAAGCCGGCCGTGACTTCGACGTCCTCGGACTCGACGAACGCGGCCACTTCGCGCTGCTGCAGTATCGCGACGGGGCGTGGCTGCACACGCGGGAGGGACGCGTGCCGTTGTGGGAAGACCCGGCCGCCGCAGTCTCCGAACTCTTGGCCGCTCTCTACCGCTCGCCGACGGATGAAGTGCCGCCGGAAATCCTGGTCTCCGCGATGCCGGAGGACGCTGAATCGCTCGCCGCAGGACTCTCAGAGCGCTCTGGCTGCAAGGTGCGCGTGTTCGCTCCGGCGCGCGGAGAGCGGCGCGCTCTGGTGCGCATGGCTGCTTCGAACGCGCGCGCGCAGCGAGGCGAGACTTCGGGAGCAGCCTGGGAAGTTGCGGCGCAACGCTTGGCGGAGATCGCGCGCTGCGCCTTGCCGAGTGTGGTGGATTGCGTGGACGCGAGTCACCTGCAGGGCCAGGATCGGGTCGCGAGCCGCGTGCGCTTCGTCGAGGGACGGCCTGCGCGCGAGGCGTACCGGCACTACCTCATCGGCGGCGGCGAAGGCAACGACGACCCCGGCGCGATGCGCGAAATCGTGGCGCGGCTCGTGAAGCGCGCCGCCGACGAAGGCTTGCCCGATCTCTTGGTCCTCGACGGCGGGCGTCCGCAACTCTCTGCCGCGCTCGAAGTGCTCGGACCGCGAGGCGTGGACCTGCCCGTGATCGCGTTGGCCAAGGCGCGGCGAGGACGCGGCCCGGTCGCCGCGGAAGAACGCTTGTTCCTACCCGGCCGGCCGGATCCCGTGATTCTCGAGCGTGGCACTCCGGAACGGCTCTTTCTCGAGCGAATCCGCGACGAAGCCCATCGTTTTGCGATCGGTTTCCATCGTCGACGGCGCGAAAACCTGCGCCTGGTCCTCGAGCAAGTGCCAGGCATCGGACCGAAGCGGCGAGCGGTCTTGCTCGACTGGTGCGCGGGGCAACTCAGCCAGCTTCGCGATGCGAATCCGCGCGATCTTGCGGCGCTGCCAGGAATCTCGTGGGAGTTGATCGAGCCGCTCCAAGAGCACTTGCGACGCGTCCTGCCTTGAGCAGAGCCCGGACACTCAACCGCGCGGATGGTGGAGCTTGTGCAGTGCCTGCAATTGCTCCGCTTCGACGTGGGTGTAGCGTTCGGTCGTGCGCAAGTCCGCGTGACCGAGAAACTCTTGCACTGCGCGCAAATCACCTCCGCCGAGCAACAGGTGGGTGGCGCAAGAATGCCGCAGCGTGTGCGGATGCACCTCCTCTCGCAACTCCGCGCGCGCGGCTGCGCGCTGCACGATGCGGAAGGCGCGATGACGATCGAGCGCGCGACCGCTCTTGCTGAGCAGCAGCCGATCGCACTGCGGCGAGAGTCGGGGTCTGCCCTCGGCGATCCACTGCTCGACGCGGCGCCGCGCCTCGCCGCCGAAGGGCACCAGGCGCTCTTTGTCGCCTTTGCCGATCACGCGCATCACTCCCGCCGCACGATCTCCGGCATGCGCGCGCAGCATCAGCGCATCCATGCTCAGGTTGGCCGCTTCCGAGACGCGCAAGCCGCCGCCGTAGAGCAGCGCGAGCAGGGCACGATCGCGTAGTCCGAGGGGATGGTCCTCAGGAGGCACGTCGAGCAGGCGCAGCGCGTCTTCGGGAGACAGGACGCGCGGTAGGCGCTCCCAGAGCCGCAGGCGCCCGGCGCCGCGCGTGGGATCCCGCCCCTCGTGGAGCCCTTCGGTGCGCAGCCAGCGGTAGAAGCTGCGCAGGCTGGACAGGAGGCGCTGTTGCGAGGCCGGCGCCGCGCCGCGCCCACGGGCCTCCGCCATCAGCTTCGCGAGCAAATCGGGCGTGAGGTCTTCCCATCGCCGCAGGCCCCGAGCGGCGAGAAACTCTTGAGCGCGCGTCAGATCACGCCGATAGGCAGCCAGCGTGTTCGGCGACAGACCGGATTCAGCCGCAAGAGCGCCGAGCCATTCGGCACGTCGCGAGGAGAGCGCCGTGAAGTGTCCCTCGGCTTTGGTTTGACCTGGTCTTGCGCGCATCCGTAAGATCTCCGGCCTTTAGCAGGGTCCCACCCTCAGATTAGCGCGATGGCCAAGCTCCCGAAAGCCAAGCAGACCAAGTACCGGATCGTCCTGATGGACATCCTCCGCCATCTCGGTGCCAAAGTGGAGCGCATGGAGGAGTCGGTGCTGCTCTCGGATGACGGCGCCTCGCCGGACGAATCCGAAGAGTTCGGTTCCGAGGGCTACTCGCGGGAGTTCCAGCTCGGCCTGATCGAAAACGAGGACGAGATCCTGCAGAACGTGCAGGAGGCGCTCGATCGAGTGGACGCCGGCACCTTCGGTACCTGCGACTCTTGCGAAGCCTTGATCCCGGATCGCCGACTCCAGGTCGTGCCCTACGCCAAGTTTTGCGTGAAGTGCCAAGCGGCGGCTGAGGAAGGCTTGCTCGGTGAGGACTGAGCCCAGCCCGATGCCGGGCTTCCGGCGCCCGCTTTTCTTTCTGATGGTGGCGGTCTTGCTGGCTGCTGATTTGCTGACCAAGTCTTGGGCCTTCTCCGCAGTAGGGGAAGCCGGTGCCTCGCGCCCGGTGCTCGGCGATTGGCTTTCGATCTACTGCGTGCGCAACGCGGGCGGGATCTGGGGTTTCGGCCAAACCCTGACGCTGCCGCTGACGATCGTGCGGATTGCAGCAGTCGGAGTCCTGCTGCTCTTCGTGAAGCGGCAAGCGCGTGACAATCGTCTCGGCGTGTTCGTGCTCGGACTATTGCTGGCCGGCGCGCTCGGCAACCTTTACGACAATCTCTCCGTATGGATGCCGTGGGCCGGCGATGGCCACGTGCGCGACTTCGTGATGGTGCGCTTCGGCGAGCCGGGTTGGTGGCCGGGTTTCATCCCTTGGCTGTTCGATCCCTTTCCCATCTTCAACCTCGCCGATTCCTGCATCTTCAGCGGCTTCGTCCTGCTGCTGACCGGCGCGGCGCAGTTGACGCTGAAGCAGCCGGCGCCCGCGCAGTAGGATGAAGAGCGGAATGCTCGCAGTCCGCGTCGGCAGCCTGCACTTGAACTCGCCGCTGCTGACGGCCTCGGGCACCTTTGGACACGATCCCGCGGCGCTGGCCTTCATGGATCCGGCCGACCTCGGCGCCCTGGTGCTGAAAACGGTCACGCCGGAGCCGCGCCACGGCAACGCGCCGCCGCGCATGGCCGAGTTCACCGGCGGCGTACTCAACTCGATCGGCCTCGAGAACAAGGGGTTGGCTTACTGGCGCGAAACGGTCGCGCCCCAACTCGAACGCGCGCCGGTGCCGGTGGTGGCGAACGCGGGCGGTCACTCGGCCGAAGACTTCCGTCGCATGACCGAAGCCTTCGACGCGATGCGCGGAGTTGCCGCGATCGAGTTGAACCTCTCGTGTCCGAACGTGAGCGGGGGCATGCAGTTCTCGACCGACGTCGCAGCGCTCGACGAGGTCGTGCGCGCGTGTCGAGAGTCGACGCGCAAGCCCTTGTGGGTCAAACTCTCGCCGAACGTGACGCGCATCGCGCTGCTCGCCGAAGCCGCCGAACGCGCCGGCGCCGACGCGCTTACGGTCAGCAACACTTTGATCGGAATGCTGGTGGACTGGCGGCGACGCCGCCCGGTCCTCGGCGGCGGCACCGGCGGCATGTCCGGACCGGCAGTAAAACCGCTCGCACTGCGCCTGACCTGGGAGTGCGCGCAGGCCGTGCAGATCCCGATCGTGGCCTCGGGCGGAGCAAACTGCGCCGAAGACGTGCTGGAGTTCACGGTCGCAGGCGCGACCGCCGTGCAGATCGGAACCGCGCTGTTCCGGCGTCCGGACGCGATCTCCGTGATCGCAGCGGAACTCCGCCGCCTCCTGGCCGAGGAGGGAGCCACGCTCGCGGAGCTCAGGGCTTCGCTCGCGGCCCCCAACTCCGTATCCTGTGCGGTCAGCGACGTGCGGAACCCCCGCTGACGGTCGCAAAAATTCAGCGCACATGGACTTCGACTCCATCCAGGATTCGCTCCGCGGGCTGGGCGACTCCTTCGGAAGCCTTCTGAACCGGGTGTTCGGATCCCAGAACGACCGCCGCCTGCGCAAGATGCGCGACGCGGTCAAAAAGATCAACGCGCTCGAGGGGTGGGCGCAGGGCCTCGACGCCGACGCGGTGCGCGCCCAAACCGCAAGCTGGCGCGAAGAGGTCGCCAACGGACGCGCCCTGGAGGAGTTGTTGCCCGAAGCCTTTGCACTGGCCCGCGAGGCGGCGGTCCGCAGCATCGGGTTACGCCACTTCGACGTGCAGATGATCGGCGGCATGGCGCTGCATTCGGGGTCGATCGCCGAAATGGCGACCGGCGAGGGCAAGACCCTGGTGGCCACCTTGGCGGGCTATCTGAACGCGCTCGCGGGCAAGGTCTACGTCGTCACAGTGAACGATTATCTGGCGCGTCGCGACTCCGACTGGATGCGCCCGGTCTACGAATACCTCGGCCTGACGGTCGGCGCGATTCAGTCGTGGATGGCGCCGGACGATCGCCATCCGATCTATGGCGGCGACGTCATCTACGGCACCAACAACGAATTCGGCTTCGACTACCTGCGCGACAACATGAAGTCGCGGCTCGAGGACCAGGTCCAACGCCAGCTCGACTTCGCGATCGTGGACGAGGTGGACTCGATTTTGATCGACGAGGCGCGCACGCCGCTGATCATCAGCGGCCCCGCCACCGGCGACGCCGAGAAGTTCCGCGTCGGCATGACCGCCGCGCGCAAGTTGATTCCTGAGAAGCACGTCGAGCTCAAGGAAAAGGAGCGTTCGGCGATCCTCACCGAAGAAGGCATCATCGAGGCGCAGCAACTGCTCGGAATGGAGGATTTCTACTCCAGCCCGGAGAACATGGAGTGGCCGCACATCCTGGAACAGTGCCTGCGCGCGCTGCACCTTTACCGAGTCGATGATCAATACGTCGTCAAGGACGGACAGATCATCATCGTGGATGAATTCACCGGCCGCCTGATGGAAGGACGCCGGTGGTCCGACGGTCTGCACCAATCGGTGGAAGCCAAGGAGGGTCTGCGCCCACGCGCCGAGAACCAGACGCTGGCCACCATCACCTTCCAGAACTATTTCCGCCTGTTCAAGAAGCTGTCCGGAATGACCGGCACCGCGATCACCGAGGCGGGGGAGTTCGCGCGCATCTACGACCTTGACGTGTTCGCGATCCCGACCAACCGGCCGATCACGCGCAAGGACGACAAGGACGTCGTCTATCTCAAGACCGAGGACAAGTGGAAGGCGATCTCGACCGAGATCGAAACTGCGCAGAAGCTTGGGCAGCCGGTGCTGGTGGGAACCACGAGCATCGAGAACTCGGAACTGCTCTCCGGAATGCTGAGCCGTCGCGGCGTGAAGCACGAGGTGCTGAACGCGAAGCAGCACGAGCGCGAGGCGGAGATCATCGCTCAGGCCGGACGCAAGGGCTCGGTCACCGTCGCCACCAACATGGCCGGACGCGGCACCGACATCGTGCTCGGCGGCAACGTGCCCGGGCTGATGAAGCGCGAACTCGCCAACCGGGGCATCGCCGAGGACGACGCCGAGAACGTGGCCACGGTCCGCGCCGAGCTGGTCGCGCGGCAGATCGTCGAGAAAGAGGAAGTGATCGCGGTCGGCGGTCTCTACGTGCTCGGCAGCGAACGTCACGAGGCACGCCGCATCGACAACCAGTTGCGCGGTCGCGCCGGCCGCCAAGGCGACCCGGGCCGTTCGCGCTTCTTCCTGTCGCTGGACGACCCCTTGATGCGGCGCTTCTACCGCGACTGGGTCAAGAACTTTCTCTCTCGCGCCGGCATGGGCGACGGCGAAGCGGTGGAATCGCGCTTGGTTTCGAACGCGATTCGCAAAGCGCAGAAGAAGGTCGAAGATTGGCACTTCGAGATCCGCAAGAACCTGCTCGAGTACGACGAGGTGATGAACGAGCAGCGGCGGATTATCTACGGGCAGCGCCAAGCCGCGCTCGAAGGCCGCGATTTGCACAGCCGCATCATGGCGATGTACGAAGAATCCTTCTCCATCGCCGATGAGTTGTGGGCCGGCGACGGACGCGAAGTGCAGCCGGACTTCCACGCCCTGATGTTGTGGGCGCAGCGCAAATGGGCCACGGAGAGCACCGAAGAAGATCTCGAGCAGATGGGTTGGAAGCCTTCGCTGGAGCACTTCCAGCAGGAGGTCGAGCGCCTGTACGCGGCCAAGGCGGAGCGCTTGGGTACCGAACGCATGGGTTCCATGGAGCGTTTCCTGGTGCTCAATGCGATCGACCACAAGTGGAAGGACCATCTCTACGCGATGGATGCACTGCGTTCCGGCATCGGACTGCGCGGGTACGCGCAGGTGGATCCGAAGAACGAGTACAAAAGGGAGGGCCTCGAAGCCTTCCAACTACTGCTCGAGCAGATCGCCGAAGAGGTCAGCAACTACGTGTTGCGCGTCGAACTGCGTGAAGAGCCGGCCATGCCGAGCAGCGTCTGGCAGGGCGCGCGCGCTATTCATCCTGAGTTCCGCGCGCCGGGCTCCGCGCCCGCATCCGGCGGAGCCGCGCCGGGCGGGCAGCGTCAGCGACCGCAAATGGCGGTTGGATACCATCAGCAGAACTCTGTATCGCT
>JAQBVK010000069.1 GCA_027623585.1 Planctomycetota bacterium | reverse complement strand
TCCGAGCCACTGTTCGGCCGCCAGCAGGCCCACCGCGGTCCAGAACGCTCCGAAGAGCACGCTGGAGAGGTGGAGACCGCGAGTGCGCGCCATGGGAAGGATTCTAGGCCGCCGACGGGAAGGCGTTGCGAGGAGTCCTACAATCCCGGGTTCCGAATTCGAGCGCGTGACCCAAGCACCCCAATTGACTCTGAGCATCCGACGGCGTTTCTGCGCCGGCGCGGTCCTGCATCGCCCCGCGTGGACGGAAGAGCGCAACCGCGCGACCTACGGCGTGTGCGCGAACCCGCATGGCCACGGGCACGACTACCGCTTCACGGTGGAAGTGGAAGGGCCGCTCGATCCAGAAACCGGTCTCGTCGAGGACTACGCGCAGTTGATGCGAATCGTGGACGAGCGCATCGTGCTTGCCGTGGATCACAAGCACCTGAACCACGACGTGGATTTTCTGCGCGAGGTCGTGCCCACCACCGAAAATCTGCTCGTGGTTTTCTGGGAACGGCTGCTTCCCGCGCTGCCTGCGCCCCTGCGCTTGATTCGCTTGCGCCTGGAAGAGGGCGAAGATTGCGCCTGTTCCTACGAAGGACCCATTCAATGAATTCGGACCATTCCGACGATCCGCTGGTGCCGCTGGCGCAGGCCCTACTCGCCGAACTCGGCGAAGATCCGCGACGCCAGGGCTTGCTGCGCACGCCAGAAAGAATGGCCCGCAGTTTGCGCGACTTGACCGCCGGCTACCACCAAGACCTGCCGTCGATCGTGAATAGCGCCCTGTTCGAAGAGGAAGTCGACGAGATGGTGTTGGTCAAGGACATCGAGTTCTACTCGCTCTGCGAGCACCACATGCTGCCCTTCTTCGGGCGTGCCCACGTCGCCTATCTGCCGGCTGGGAAGGTGATCGGGCTGTCGAAGGTGCCGCGCATCGTTGACATGTTCGCGCGTCGACTCCAAGTGCAGGAGCGCATGACCGTGCAGATCGCCAACGCCCTGCAAGAGGTGCTGCGGCCGCGCGGGGTGGCGGTGATCACCGAGGCCTCGCACCTCTGCATGCGGATGCGCGGGGTGGCCAAGCAGGCCAGCATGGCGACGACTTCCTGCATGCTCGGGACCTTCCGCGAGGACCCGCGCACCCGGGCCGAGTTCCTGGGTCTGGTGACCCCCGGGCGCCGAATCGACGCCTGAGTCTCAGCGGTGGAACCGAGTCCACCTATCGGGCCTTCTGTGCCGATGGTATGGATGTAGGTTCCAGCGCCCCCCGGCTGGATTCCCCGCACGGTTCGACCCCTCCGAGCCAAACCCTCGTGCGTACTTCCGAAAATCGCCCGTCCACTGCGCTGATCGCCATCGGCGCGTTCATCTTGGTGATGATCACCGGAGCCACGGCTCTGATGTACGCATGGCAGCAGCCGAAGCCGGCGCCGGTGGTGAAGATCGAAGCGCCGCCCGCTGAGCGGTCCTGAGGCGCTAAGAGTCCGCGGGGACGCCGCGTTGCTCGGATCGCAACGCCTGGAGAAGTTGCTGCACGCAGGTCGCGGCGTTCGCGCGGTTCGTATCGACCACTTCATGCGCGCGTGAATAGAGCGGTTCGCGCTGTTTCCAGAGGCTTTCGAGGCGAGCGCGCGCGTCGGCAGTGCCTTGCATTGGCCTCAAATCGCCTTGCGCGAGCACTCGATCCCAATGCTGCTGGGGATCCGCGCGCAGCCAAACCACGGTGCAAGACTCAAGCAGGCGCTCGTAGGCCTCCGCGTTTTCAACAAGGCCGCCGGCCACGGCGAGGACGCCGCTGCCGTGCCGTGCGAGCCAAGCCTCGAGCGCCTCGGCTTCGCGGCTACGGAACCCTTCGGCGCCCTCGAACTCGAAAATCTGCGCGCGACTCGCGCCGGCATGTTGTTCGATCCAAGCGTCGAGTTCTTCGAATGGAACCTCGAGTTGATCGGCGAGCAGGCGGCCGAGAGTGGATTTTCCAGCCCCGCGAAGCCCGACCAGAGCGACGCGGGAATCGGAGCGCGGCAGGGGGAGGTCGCAGAGTTCGCTCAGGGGAACGCGCAGGGCGCGTGCCAGACGGGCCAACTTTTCGATCGACGGATTCGCGCGTCCGGCCTCGATCTCGACGAGGAACCGGCGACTCATCCCCGCCCGCTCGGCGAGGGCTTGGAGGGACTGGTTCCGCTCCGCGCGGAGCGAGCGCACGCGTCGGCTCAGAGCCAGCAGGAGCTTCTTCATCGCGATTATGGCATGATAATGCCAACATCTCTTGTTGTCGAGCACTGTTTTGCCCTATAATCGCCCTCGTGTCCTTGGCCACCGACCCCGCCACTTCGTCCCCGCCTGCGGATTCCGCCGCTTTCGCGCCGGTCGACTTCCGTACCGAGCCTGCGCGTTATCGCCACTGGCGTCTGCAGGTGGACGGAGATCTCGCACGCCTCACGATGGCGGTGAATCCCGAGGGCGGGCTGCGACCCGGCTACGCGCTGAAGCTCAATTCCTATGACCTCGGAGTGGACATCGAGCTCGCCGATGCAATTCAGCGGCTGCGCTTCGAACATCCCCAAGTTCGGTGCATGGTGTTGGATGGCGCGCTCGAGAAAGTGTTCTGCGCCGGCGCCAACATTCAGATGCTGCGCAGCAGCGGTCATGCGTGGAAGGTGAACTTCTGCAAGTTCACCAACGAGACGCGACTCACGCTCGAGGACTACGCTGAAAACAGCGGAGTGCGCACCCTCGCAGCCTGCAACGGCGCCACGGCGGGAGGAGGCTACGAGCTCGCGATCGCATGCGAGCGCATCCTGTTGGTCGATGACCGCAACAGCGCGGTGTCCTTGCCGGAAGTGCCGCTGCTCGCGGTGTTGCCGGGCACCGGCGGACTGACGCGCTTGGTCGACAAGCGGCGGGTGCGGCGCGATCTCGCCGACGTCTTCTGCACCTTGGTCGAAGGCATCAAGGGACGCAAGGCCGTGGAGTGGGGCCTGGTGGACGATCTCGCGCCGCTTTCTCAGTTCGGCCAGGAACGCGACCGGATCGCCCGCGAACTCGCGGACAGCGTGCCGGACCGCGCAGAGCGCCAAGGCGTCGCACTCGGCGAGTTGGAAGTCAGCAGCGCTGCGAACTCACGCAAAACTCGTCACACCACGCTGGAATGGGATCTCGGGACCCGCGTGGCGCGCTTGACGCTCCATCTTCCCAAGGAGCCGGGCCCGGCCAACGCTGAGCAAGCGCGCCAAGCCGGCGCGCGCTGGTGGTTCTTCGAATTGATGCGCGGCTTCGACGACGCCTTGCTGCATTTGCGCGTGAACCTGTCGGGCATCAACCTTGTGACGCTACGCGTGGAAGGCAACCCCGAGGTTGCGCTCGCCGCCGACGCGATGCTCGCCGCGCATCACGAGGATTGGTTCGTCAACGAAGTCACGCTCTACGCGCGCCGCGTGTTGAAGCGGCTCGACATGACCGCGAAGTCCTTGTTCGCTCACGTCGATGCGGGCACCGCCTTCGCCGGCACCTTTCTTGAAGTGGCGCTGGCCTGTGATCGGATCTACTTGCTCGACGACGAGGAGGAGCAGGTGCGTCTCGGCGTCTCGGCGATGAACGGCGGCTTCTACCCGATGGGCAACGGCCTCACGCGGCTCGAAACCCGTTTCCTCGACGATGACGACACCGTGGCGAACATCCTCTCCAAGCACGGCCTGCTGGATGCGGTGGATGCCGACGAGCTCGGTCTCGCGACCGAGGCGCTCGATCGCATCGACTGGGACGACCAGGTGCGCATGCAGGAGGAGGAGCGTGCGGCGTATTCGCCGGACGCATTGACCGGCATGGAAGCCAACTTGCGCTTCGCCGGTCCGGAGACCATGGAGACCAAGATCTTCGGGCGGTTGACGGCTTGGCAGAACTGGATCTTCCAGCGCCCCAACGCCGTCGGCGCCACCGGCGCCCTGCAGTGCTACGGCACCCCGATTCGCCCCCAATTCGATTACAACCGCACTTAATCATGACCGCGATCGACTACACGCAAAAGATCCCGAACAACGTGGATCTGTCTTCCGATAAGCGCCTGCAACGCGCGTTGGAACACTGGCAGCCGGCCTACCAGCAGTGGTGGCACGAGATGGGGCCGACCGATTTCGAAACCAACGAGATCTATCTGCGCACCGCGGTCAGCGTCGATTCGGACGGTTGGGCGCACTTTGGCCACGTCAAGATGCCGGACTATCGCTGGGGCATCTTCCTCGAGCCGCAGCAGCAAGGCCGCGTGGTTCCCTTCGGTGATCACCTCGGCCAGCCGGTTTGGCAAGAGGTGCCCGGTGAATTCCGCACCGAGCTGCGCCGGCTGATCGTGACCCAGGCCGACACCGAGCCGGCCAGCGTCGAGCAGCAGCGGCTGCTCGGCCACACTGCGCCGTCGCTCTACGACCTGCGCAATCTGTTCCAAGTCAACGTCGAGGAAGGCCGCCACCTGTGGGCGATGGTCTATCTCCTGCACCGTTACTTCGGCAAGGATGGCCGCACCGAAGCCGAGGAGTTGCTCGAGCGCCGCAGCGGCAACGCGGACCATCCCCGCATCCTCGGCACCTTCAACGAGCCGATCACGACCTGGCTCGATTTCTTCATGTTCACGATGTTCACGGACCGCGACGGCAAGTTCCAACTGCTGGCCTTCGCCGAATCCGGCTTCGATCCGCTCGCGCGTACCTGCCGCTTCATGCTGACCGAGGAGGCGCACCACATGTTCGTCGGCCAGACCGGCGTCGGGCGCGTGATCCAGCGCACCTGCGAAGTCATGAACGAGTTCCCGGACGCGGATCCGGCCGAACACGGCGCGATCCCGTTGCCGCTGATTCAGAAGTACGTGAACTTCTGGGTGGCATCCTCAACCGACCTCTACGGTTCCGAGATTTCGAGCAACGCCGCCAACTACTTCGCCGCGGGCCTCAAGGGGCGCGCCTATGAAGAGAAGAAGTACAGCGAGCACACCGCCTTGGGTGAATCCTTCATGGTGGAGCGCCCGGAGAACGGCTCGCTCACCCGTTCGGAAGTACCGCTGCGCAATGCTTTGAACGAAGTTCTGCGAAGCGACTACCTGGAAGACAACCAGAAGGGCGTGGACTACTGGAACCGCATCTGCGAGAAGGCCAACCTCAGTTTCCGCTTCAGCCTGCCGCACCGCCGCTTCAACCGCAAGATCGGCATCTACACCGGCCTGTACTTCGATCTCGAAGGCGCGCCGATCAGCCGCGAAGAATTCGAGCGCCGTCAGCATCAATGGCTGCCGACGCCCGAAGACCGCGCCTACGTCACCTCGCTGATGAAGCCCGTGTTCGAGCCCGGCAAGATCGCTGGATGGATCGCTGCGCCCTCCAAGGGCGTCAACGGCCAGCCCTTCGAGTTCGACTACGTGCGGCTCTAGGGCAGCGCTGCTCTAGGGAACCACCCTCAGCGCCGATACATTGACTGCATGCTCCGCTTGCGTCCGGCACTTCTCGTTTCGTTCTTGATCTTCGTGGTGGCGGGTTGCGCGAAGGATGAATTCGCCGATCCTTCCGGCAAGAACCCGTCACAGCCGGCACCGCCTGGACCGTCAGGCTTCCAGCAACCCGTACCGCCGCCCCAATTCGAGGCGGGCGCGCAATCGGTCTTGCGCGTGGTGCCCGGAACCGGACCGGAGTCGGCCCCGTTGCTCGAAGTGCATGCTTGGACGCGCGACGGCCGCAAGCTGCAGGATCTCGAGTACGACGTTTACTGGCAGACCGATGAAGGTCCGAGCCTGACTGCCGGCAAACTCGGTCCGGAAGGCTCTTCACAGAAATCCTTTCCATCGGGCGCGCTGATCCACCGCCTCTTGATCCGCCCGACGGGATATTCCGCTCCGCTCTGGATCCAAGTCAGTCAATTCGTGCAGCCTGGGCGCGTGCTTCGCGTGGATGGACTGGTTCTGCCCGCGGCGATCCTTTCGGGCGTGGTGCTCGATGAGAACGGAGCGCCGATTCCGGGCGCTTCGCTCGCGGGCTTCCAACAGCCGATCCTGAGGGTGGACGAGGCCGATCGGCCTGCCGTCGACAACCTTGGCGTGACCGATGAAAACGGCGCCTTCCGGCTCGGAGGCTTCGGTCCCGGTCCTTTCGTGCTGGAAGCCGGCTTCGAAGGGCGCATCACCGTGTGGCGCGTCGCCGGCGCTCTGGCGGAAGGCCAAGAGATCGGAGGCATCGAGCTGCAGATGGAGCCCGCGCACACCGTGCACGGCCAAGTGCTGAGTGATTCCGGCGAACCGGTGAAGGCCGCGCGCATCGTCGCGGGTAAGACGGGACGGCGACAGTTGACGCGGCCTGGACCGACGCCGGAGATCAGCTACGTTCCGGCCCGCCAAGCCGTGGCGCGCAGTGACGACAACGGCGTCTTCCAGTTGCTGCTGGTGCCGGACTCGCAGGAATGGAACGTGAACGTGGACCATCCGCGCTTCCACAAGTTCCTTGGCCGCCTCGAGGCGGGTCAAGTGGATCTGGTGGTCCGACTCGTGCGCGGACTCGAAGCGCGCGGCACCGTCTTCGACCATGCCGGCGAGCGCTTGACCGGAGCTTCCGTCGTGCTGCTCGGCGGCTCTCAACCTCTCGCGGTACAGAGCAACCGCCAGGGTGTTTTTGCGATCGGTGGGCTCGACGAAGAGGCCGGTCGTTTCCTGTACGTGTCGCACGCCGAGCACGCGCCCCTGCTGCTCGGACCGGTCGATCTCTCGAGCGGACAGCATCTCGAGATTCACCTCAGCGCGCGCGTTCAACTCGGCGGGACGCTGAGCGATGGCGAGGGCCGCCCCTTGGGTGGCGCGCGCGTGACTCTGCGCAGTGAAGCCTTGCCGGAGGGCTTCCCGCCGGAGCACTATCCCGCTGAACTCTTGAGCTTGCAGTCAGGCTTGAGCAGCGCCAGCGGCGCCTTCAGTTTTGACGGCATCCCAGCCGGGCTCTATCGCGCCGAAGTCACCGCTCAAGACGGCCGCACGCAGAGTTTCTCCGGACTCAGTACTGGATCGGAAGACCTGAAATTGGTGCTCACGGCGGAGCGGTGATCCACCGCTGGCTCGAACAACGGCGCGACGGCGTCGAGCAGCCGCCGGAGGAAATTGCCGCGTTCGTGGCCGCTGCCACCGCGCGCGAACTCACCGACGCGCAGATCGGCGCGTGGCTCGCGTTCGTGACCGTGCGCGGGATGACCGCGCGCGAGACGGTGGCGCTGACCCTTGCCATGCGCGACTCAGGCCGTGTGCTGGATTGGGAAGGAATTGAAGGGCCGCGTTGGGATAAGCACTCCACCGGCGGCGTCGGGGACAAGGTTTCCTTGGTGCTGGCGCCACTCTGGGCGGCGCTCGGGATCCGCGTGCCGATGATTTCCGGCCGCAGTCTCGGCATCACGGGCGGCACGCTTGACAAGTTGGAGTCGATTCCGGGCTTCCGCACCGACCTCGAAGCTCCGCGACTGCGCGCGATCCTCTCCGAAGTCGGATGCTTCATCGTCGGCCAGAGCGCGGATCTCGCGCCCGCCGACCGCCTGCTCTACGCGTTACGCGACGAAACCCAAACGGTGCCTTCGGTCCCGCTGATCACGGCTAGCATCCTCTCGAAGAAACTTGCCGAAGGCGTCGAGAAATTGGTGCTGGACGTGAAGTACGGCAGCGGCGCTTTCATGAAGGATCTTGCGGGCGCGCGGGTCCTGGCGAGTTCACTGGAGGCGGTCGGCGGCGGCGCGGGCTTGGACGTCACCGCGATGTTGACGCCGATGGACGAGCCGCTGGGACGCGCGGTGGGCAACGCGCTCGAGGTAGCAGAAGCGGAGGCTGCGCTGCGCGGCGGCGGACCGGATGATCTCGTCGACTTGGTGGTGCGACTCTCGGGCCATGGCGATCGCGCGCGCGCCGCGCTGCGTGACGGCAGCGCCTGGGAGCGCTGGTGCGCCATGGTCCTCGCGCAGGGCGGCGATCCGGCTGCGCCGCGCCTCGGTCAGGACGCTTTGCAGTGCGAAGAACTGCTGGCGGATCGCGATGGCGTGGTAGCGCGCTGTGACGCCGGAGAGACCGGCCGCGCCGCCTTCGCTCTGGGCGCCGGTCGCGCCCGCGCGGGGGAGTCGGTGCATCCGGGCGTTGGTC
Organism: Planctomycetota bacterium; assembly: GCA_027623585.1. GTDB lineage: Bacteria > Planctomycetota > UBA1135 > UBA1135 > UBA1135 > JAQBVK01. Next base: position 1,758 of record JAQBVK010000069.1, on the reverse strand, counting down.
TGGTGCTGAGGCGCAAGGTGGGTGAGGCGGTGCGGCGCGGAGAGCCGCTGGCTGCCGTGTACCATGCGGGCCGAGGCCGCGACGAGGCGTTCGCACGCATGCGCTCAGCCTTCGTCGTGACCGACGCGTGACGCAACTTCGCACGTTCCGCCTCGCCTGCCTCGCTCCAGGAGATCAGGCGCCGATCTTGCCCGGCAGCTTCGAGCGCGCCGCGGGGGTGATTTGGAGCAAGCGCACGCTCGACGCCTTTCTCGCGGAGATCGACGCCGGTGCGGAATTGCCCGACGCCGTGCTCAGCTTCGACGGAGCGCGCATCGCCCGAGTGCTGCGGCGTCACGAGCGGTGCGCCTTGTTGCCGATCTTGGTGTTCGGCGCGCCAGGCGCAGCCTTGCCGCCGGGTTGCGACGCGATCGTGCAGAATTGGTCTGCGAATGTGGCCGAGCTCGTGATCGCTCGCGAATGCTTGCGCGTGCGCGATGCGGAACCCGCGCGTGACTCGGAGCGGCGCGCGAAGCGCTTCGCCGACTGGATGACGCAGCGCGGCCACGCCGACGCCGCGGACGCTGCAGCCTTCGGCCTCGAGGCTCCCTACTCCCTGTTCCACGCCTGGCGGGATGCGGGATGGATCCAGGCGGATCTCGAGGGCGGCTGGCGTGCCACGCCGCGCATCGCCGGCACCGTTCCGGAAACTCACGCGGTGGAGCCGCCGCGATCGACGGACCCCATCGAGACTTTTACGCCGATCACGCAAGCCCGCGAGCCTCGCAGCGCGGCGCGCTTCGCCTGGCCGGTCTTGTTGCTGACGGTGTTCGCCTTGGTGGCGGCGCAGGGGGGGGGGGTCCTCGGATCCGCGCCGAAGACCGCAGGCGAACGCCGCCCGAGCCTTGAGGAGCGGCTGCTGCTCGGTGAGCAGATTCCGATTCGAACTCCATCACCGTCACCGCCGAAGGAACTCGAAATCGTCGCTCCGGTTCCGGTCAAGCCGGAACCCGTGATCGAAGGCGCACGCTTGGTGGCAGCAGCCACTCTTCATCGATCTGAAGAAGTGATGCGGGCTGCAGAAGATGGAGAACTGCACCACCGGCGTCCGGCTGGCGGCGGTTTCGCGAAAGGCGAGGTGCTCGGCGCCCTGTTCACGGCGTCGGTGCAAACGCATCCGCCGCCGACGCGCGCGGAGCGAGTTGCTGCAGCAGCGGAGCGTGAAGCGATCGCCTTCGCGCGCTATGAGCAGCGGCGCGTGCTCGCCGCGGAAGGCGTGTTGGCCTGGCGCGAGGTCGCGCCGGATTGGGAAGCATTGGAGGCTGCGCGCGCGGCGCGCAGCGCTGCGGAAGCCGGCGAGGATCCCGAGGCGCCGCCGAGTCTTCCGCCCCAGGAAAACTTGCTGCTTGCCGCGCAGTCCGGCATCCGCTTGCAATGGCTGGCGCCGCATCGCAGCGTGTTGCGCAGCGGGGACGAAGTTCTGCGTTACGAGTCGGGAGAAGCTTGGCTGGAGGTGCGGCTCGCGGCGGGAGAATGGAGCGCCGCCGCCGAAATCCCGCGCGCCGAGGCGCGCTGGGACGGGCCGCCAGAGGCGTGGCGGCCGGTAAGGCTCCTGAGCGAGGAGCCGCAGCCCGATGGCGGCGCCGTGCTCCGCTTCGAAGTCCCTGAACCTCGTCTCCGAGCTGAGTCGCCCACGCAGGCTGAAGTGCGCTGGTCGCTCGCCGTGCGTTGAAGCGAAGCCAATATGCCCGCGATGCCGTCCGGTTCCGAAGAGCACTC
>JAQBVK010000068.1 GCA_027623585.1 Planctomycetota bacterium | reverse complement strand
GCGCAGTGCAGCACGGTATCGCTGTCCATGCTGGAGCCTTGCACGTGCGCGGCGAACAGCATTCCGTCGGACTTGCTGAACAGGTAGCGCGCGGAAGAGTCCCCGCCGATGCCTTGCAAGTACTTCTGCTTGACGCGTCCGTAGCTGCTCTCCTTTTCGAACAGCAGCACGGTGAATTTGTCGCCCATTCCCCAGTAGGGGCCTTCTCCGCGGTACACGCCGTCCACGGTCGATCCCTTCGAGCTGGGGAAGCGGACCTCGGCGAGGCCGAATTGGCGCTCGAACTCGGCGTAGATCTCCTCGCAGCGTTGAGCGTAGAGGTGAAGCCGCAGCCATGGGTCCAACTTCCGCTCCTTCGGCTTGATCTTCGGGATTCGAATCCTCAAGCGTTCCAATTCCTCCTTTACGCGTTCGCGCTCTTCCGGCTCGGTGATCAGGTACTCAGGCAGGCTCGAGCCGATCTTGAAGTGCGCGGTTTCCACCCACAGCATTTCGACACCGTCCCCGAGCACGCGTTCAACCGCTTCCGTTCGTGCGCCGTCCGCAAAGGAGAAGGGATGATAGGAGAGATAGCCGGCGGCCTGGATCGCCGCGGGATCGTTCTTGGTATACGGGTCCTTTCGAAAAGGCTCGTCGCCGGGCTCCTTCTCCTGAGCGGAGAGAGGCCCGGCGACGAGCGCACCGAAGGCGACCACCGCCCAAGCGGCGGATCGCAGCGGGATCATCGGCCAGCGGGCGAGGCTTGCGCCTCCTGTTTCCGGAGGCCAAGGTCGGACAGGTGCTTCTCGCGATTCTTCAGATCCTCGAGTTTGCCACGGGCTTCTTCGAGATCTTTCTTCAGCGACTTGAGCTTCTTCGACTTAGGACCATCGTCCTCGACGGTCTTGTCGATGCGGTCCTCGATCAGCGCGATCCGCGCGTCGAAGACGTCGTATTGCGCGATCACCTTCTCGATTTCCGAGATGGCTTCGCGCGCGTCACCCAGATAGGCATTGCCGAGCATCGCGAGCATGGTGTCCCACAACTCCGTGCGCGACTGGTCGCCTTTGAGCGGGATCACTTCGGATCCGTCCCAGCGCGCCATGAACAGGTGCGGCGGATGCTTCTGGTCGAACAGCGCGTGGAAGGGGTGGTTCTCTTCCAACACGTGCGTCGGCAACTTCACGCAGTTGAACCAACGCGCCATCAAGAAGGTGCGCGAGTTGTCCTCGGCGCGGCTCAACAGAGCATCGTCGGTGCCGTTGCAGGTCTTGCATTCACGCAGGACCAACAGCGGACGGCGATCCTTGCCGGCCAGGAACAGAAATGCTTCCTCACGCGGGAGCGCGTACTCGACGGCTTGCGCGACGGTGCCTTCGGTTTTGGCGCTACCGGGCCTCGAGACAACCTTGCGCTCGAACACCGGATAGTTCCATTCCATCTTCAACAGCTTGCGCGCCGTTTGACCGTGGTGCGTGGGCAATGCCGCGCCGCCACCGGGAGTCGATGCGCCGCCAGGTCCGCCCGCGCCGCCCGCGCCGCCGGGCGTGGCCGGAGATCCGGAAGGACCGCCAGCATTTCCACCAGGCCCCGTCGTGTCCGAAGGTCCTGCATAACCACCAGTGCCATTGCCGGGCGCACGGCCCGAGCTACTACCACTTCATCACTGGGGCGCGGCACCCTGCGCCGGGATGGCGATGGCGACCGCGAGGAGCGGAACGAGAAGGAGGGAGAGTTTGTTCATGACGTGTTTCCCCGACCCCTTGATTATGCCGCATGAGCCCGATGGGAATGCCATTTTCAGGAAATTCCTTGACCCTTGAGTCAAACAAGCGTTTGGCCTCAGGGGCGGTTCTGCCCCGCCTCGTGCACGATCCAGTCGGTGAGGGCCAAGGCGGATCGCGTCCTTCGCAGCAGCTCGGAGTGCGCCGGAAGCTCGGCGGTCGAACTCAACGCAGTTCCCGATCGATCTTCCCAACGGAGGGTTCCGTAGCCGCCCTCGAACTCGATGACGACCACCGTCTGACTCAAGGACAATCCTTCCGGGTTGTAGCCGAAGGGTTCGGCGGCCTCGTCGAGCAAACTGCATCCGATCCCGCGATAACCCGCAGTGGCGACTCCACTCAGGTGGGCCAGGGTCGGGATCACGTCCTTGTGGGAACCCGGCCGGCCGAAGTCGGGCTGGAACTGCGCGGCCAAGGTGGGAGGCGCAAGCACGAAGAAGGGCACGGCTCGCTCGAGCAGGAGTTCCGAACCAGCGAACGGGATGCCGGTGCCGATGGTGTGGTCACCGGTGGCCGCGACGATCGTGAGATCAAGCAAGCCTTCCTCGGCGAGCCCGCCGAGGAATTGTCCGAAGCGATCGCAGGCGTATTGATAGGTGCGAAACTGTTTGCGCTGCAGCGGATTCAACTCCTTGATCCGGGCCAGCAGTTCTGGGGGGGGGACAGATACGAAAGCTCGGCGTCGGCAGGGAGTTCGTGCGGCGGGTGGTTGGTGGTCGTGAACAGCACCAGGAACTGGGGTTTGGTCGCGTCACGCAGCCGGCGTGCAGCGGCGGCATAGAGGTACTCGTCGAACACGCCCCACTCCGTGGACGCCTTCTCGGCGCTCAGCCCGGTTTCAGCGAGGATCACGGTTTGGCCGGCCACTTCCTCGAAACCCTGCAAGCTGAGGTAATCGCCGATCTTGCGCCAGTTCAAGGGACCACCGTAGAGGAATCGGGTCTCGTAGCCCTGGTCCGCGAAGAGGCGCGCCGCTGCGGTCGGCACGTAGTGATGCCCGTGTTCGGACTGCGAGAGTTGCTTGGTGCCTGGACGGTAAGGCAGATTCGTCGCGAGCGAGAGAATGGATCCGGCGGAGCCGTTGTCGCTCGGTAGGAACCGATCGAAGCGCCAGCCGCGTTCCCAATACGGCGCGAGGCTGCCGAGCAGATCGAAATCCTCGCGTTGCCAACGCAGCATGTGTGTCGCGAAGGATTCCATCACGACCAGCACGACGTGTGGCGGCGATTTGAGCTCCGGCTGCGGCTCCATGGCCTGTGCGGGCAGCAGCTCCAGCGTCGAACGCGCAGGATCGTCGGCGACTTCGAAACCGGCAAAGTCGCTCAACGCAAGGTCCCGGTGCCCGGAATAGGCGAGACGCTCGGCGACCGACATCGGCTCTTCGGTGAGTCGCAGCCACACCGCATCCGCGAGTTCTTCGATGCCGTTGAGCGGCACTTGTCGCACGAAACTCGACTCCGGCAATTCTCCGGCCAGGCGTTGCGGAGTGGTCGAGAGGGACCACGACAACAGTCCCACCGTCGCCACCACGTGCATCGTGAGTTGCAGGTTGAGCTGACGTTCGGTCTCCCCCGCGGTGTGGTGCGGACTCTGGGGACCGAGCAGCACGAGCGGGTTCCAGGCTCGGCGCAACTCGCGCGCGAGCAGCCAGCCAGCCAGCACGATCAGCAGCGCATAGAGCGGGATCGGATAGATCTTCCAAGCGCCGGCGGCGACGGCTGCGAAGTCGTCCTCGAGGAATCCGTAGGCCAGCACGGAGAGGTGGCTCTGGAAGTAGGAATAGAAAACGAAGTCCGAGATCAGCAGCGTGATCAGTCCGGTGATGCCGGCGAAGCACCACCACCAAGCGCGGCGAATCCAGCGCTCCCAGCGCTCGCGCGTGGCCGAGCGCATCCACAGCAGGGAGAGCATCAGCGGCAGCAGGAACAGCAGCGTGATGCGCAGATCGTGCAGCACGCCCAGTCCGAAGGCTGCAGGCAAGTCGCCCAGGAAGTCCCGCCAGATTTCCGCGTGGGCATAGCGCAGCACGAAGGCGGCGCGGAAACCGGTCATCATCAGCAGCAACAGGCCGCCGATGACGAGCATGCGCCGCAGCGCCGCGGACAACGCGTCCGCGGGGAAGAACACCACCTGCTCCCCGACCGGGGGGGATGCTTGAGCCATTCCCTCCATGATGCCGCGGATCCGTCGCTTGGATCAGAGTTCAGCGAGAGTTCTGGAGACGGCGCGGAGCCAGCCGGCATGGCGTTCGGCGCGCTCGTCCTCGCCGATGCTCGGCTCGCAGCGTCGTGCAACGCGGAACTCGCGCGCCGTCGCGAAGGCGTCCGCCACGCCCGCGCCGATCCCGGCGAGCAAGGCGGCGCCGCGCGCCGTGCTCTCGGTGTGCGCAGGGCGCACGACCGGAATGCCGCACAAATCCGCGAGCGACTGCAGCAGCCAGTCATTGCTCACCATGCCGCCATCCACGCGCAACTCCGCAGGGAGTTCAGCGCCGTCCGCGCGCGCGGCGTCGAGCAGATCGCGCGTCTGGAAGCACGCGGATTCTAGTCCTGCGCGCACCAGATCGGCTGCCGCGGTGTCGCGCGTGAGTCCGTAGATCGCGCCCCGCGCATCGGGACGCCACCAGGGCGCGCCGAGTCCCGTGAAAGCAGGCACGAGGTATACGCGCTTGCGTGGATCCGCCGCGCGCGCGAGCGCCTCGGCATCCGCGGCCTCCTTCAGCAAGCCGAGCTCGTCGCGCAGCCATTGGACGACGGTGCCTGCGTGGAAGATGCTGCCCTCGAGCGCGAAGGTTGACACGCCCTCGAGTCGCCAGGCTTGCGTCGAGAGCAGTCGATGACGAGAGCGCAGCAGAACGCCTCCGGTGTTCTGCATCGTGAAGCCGCCGGTGCCATAGGTCGCCTTCATCGCGCCAGGCTCCAAACATCCTTGACCGAAGGCCGCGGCTTGCTGGTCGCCGACCAAGGCGCGCAGCGCAATCGGCTCGCCCATGACTTCGGACGCAGTGCGTCCGTAATCGGCGGCAGTGTCGCGCACTTCCGGCAACAACGCGAACGGCACGCGGAACAATGCGCAGAGCTCCGCGCTCCAAGCTTGTGCGCGCAGATCGAACAAGGAAGTGCGCGAGGCGTTACTGGCGTCGGTGGCGTGCAATGCTCCGCGCGTGAGCTGCCAAGTCAACCAGCAGTCCATGGTGCCGACAGCAAGTTCGCCGCGCTCGGCCCGCGCGCGCGCGCCGGGCACGGCATCGAGGATCCACGCGATCTTGGTCGCCGAGAAGTAGGGATCGAGCAGGAGTCCGGTCGCCGCCGCGACGCTCTCCTCGTGGCCGTCCGCACGCAGTTTCTCGCAAACGTCCGCGGTGCGGCGATCCTGCCAGACGATCGCAGGATGGATCGCGCGTCCACTGTCGCGCTCCCACACCACGACGGTCTCGCGTTGGTTGGTGATGCCGAGCGCCGCGATTTCTCCGGCGTGTTTCCCGGCGCGCTCGAGGACCGCGCGCAACACCGCGGTCGCGTCGGCGGCGATGCGCGCGGGATCATGCTCGACCCAGCCATCCTGTGGATAGGACTGGGGCAGTTCGCGCTGCTCCGTTGCGAGCGGCGCGCCGGTCGCGTCGAACAGCACCGCGCGGGTGCTGGTGGTTCCTTGATCGAGCGCCAGCAGGAGCGGCGCGCGACTCATGGCCTCACCGCGGGAAGCAGGCGCGGCGGCGCCGCGCCGCTGCCGCCCTCGGAGGGAAGCTGCGGCAGGCCGAGCAGCAGCAGCGCGACCGCGGCCGCGTCGAGGTTGCGCACCGGCGGAAGACCTTCTTCCTCGCGCCTCGGATCGTCCTCACCGGGCGCACGGCGGGTTTCTGCGTTCAGCGCGTAGAGGTCGCCGCGCGCTTGCTCATCGCCCTGCCAAACGAGGAAGGGAATCCGCGTGTTGAGCAGCGCGCGTCCTTCGCCGTGGTGATTCTTGAACGGCTTGCCGCCGCCATGATCCGAGGTGAGCACGATCCCCGTACGAGCGAGCCGCTCGGGCCGCGCGTCCAACCACGCGAGGATTTCGCCGAGCGCCGCGTCGGTTTGCGCCACCGCTGCAAGGTAGGGTGAGCCCGCCGCGAGGTCCCAACCGTCGGCATGTCCGACCTTGTCGGGCTCGGAGAAGTGCGCGAACACCAGGCTGGCGTCCTCGCCGCCTGCCCAGAAGGCGCAAATCCCGCGCGTGCTCTCCGAAGCCGAAGCGCTCCGGGCGTAATGTTGAATGGTTCCCCTCGGATCGCCTGAGTCGGCGCCGTTCCACGAGCGTGGAAACAGCACGAACTTCTCCTTGCCCGCGAACATCGCGGTGCGCATGCCCGCGCGTCGGGCGTAGTGCAATGCCGAGCGCTGGCCGGCGCGCAGGAAGAGGCCCGGCGGCGGCATGTCGTTCAGCGTCCAGCCGTGACCCTCCGCGCCTTCCGCAAAGCGGCCGGTCAGCATGCCGACGTGATTGGGCAGGGTGACGCTCCAGTCGGGATCGCAGCGCGCATCCAGTGTGAACGCGCCGCCTAGCAACCGTGCGAAGTTCGGGAGCCGCGTGAGATCGGTGAGCGCATCGGCGCGCAATCCATCCACGCTGAGGATGAGCACGTGGTCGGCGCTCGCGGCGGGATTGCGCGCGATCTGCGCGGCATGCTCGTCGGCGGCGGCACAGGCGGCCAACGACGCGAGCAGGGGGAGCAGGGCGGCGCGGAGCGGAGCCATCGCAGCGGATTCTCGCGCTATTCGTCGTCGTCTGCCCGCGATTTGTCGGTGAGTTTCCTGCGCGCCTTCGGATCGCGCACCGGATAGGTGGCCTGCACCCACGCGCGCCAAGCCTCTTCGACCTGAAGAATCGTCAACTGCAGGTGCTCGCGGAACAGCTCACGCGCGTCTTTGCCGTCCTTGAAGCCCATCAGCAAGGGCTTCAGCGCGGCCGGATGTTCGGCGACCACCCAGTCATAAAGCGACCACGACAAGCCGTGCTCCTCGGGCCACAAAGTGCCGGGTAATTTTTGCACCAGTGCCGGCAGGATGGCCTCGTTCTTCTTGGCCAGCCACTCCCTGATGGCGACGCGCCACTGACCGCCTTTCCAGTCGAGGTCGGAGTTGGCCTCGTCCATACAGTAGGTGGCGGTTCGCTGAAATCGGGATTCCTCGTACCAATGACCGGCGCCGTTGTCGAACCAACCGGCCTTCTTGTCGTTGAGCCACTCCTGCCGGTAAAGCGCGGACAGCATCAAGTGACCGGCGACGTGACAGGCGTTCATGGCCACGTTCAGCGCCTTGCCCTCAAGCCCATTGTCACCTGCCCAAGCGCTCGAAGCCGGGGCCCGCGTGTAGAGCTTCATCGCGGAAGTGACGTTGCGCCCGAAGATCTCGCGATTGACCTTGGCGTGGTCCTCGGGATCTTGCCAGTACCAGAGGCGCGTGCGGCCGGAGTAAGAATTGGCGGTGGCGCCGTAGTGCTCGTCGATGGTGCGCGCCATCGCTTCGAGTTCGTGGATGACGTGGTGGGCGAAGGCGTGCGGATCGAGAGTCTTACTGCCCTCCTTGAGCGGAGCGTCGATGATGAACTCGAAGTGCTCGGACTCGATACGCACCAATGGGCGCTGCAGCAAGGTCTCCGGATCGCAACCGGCGTCGAGCCAGCGCTTGCATGATTCCGCGCGGATCTCGCTGTTCAGGGAGTCCGGGCCTTCGGGGCAGCGGCCGCAGTCCACGCTCATCGCGCCGCCGCAGTCCTCGCAGCGCGCTGCCACCGAGCAGAAGCGGACCTCTGCCTCGAAGGCGGCGAGTTCACTGGGGTGCTTCTTACAATCCTTCACTCCACTCATCGAGCAGGAGCGGCAGCCGCCGCGGATGATCTCCTCCTCCTGAGCGGGAGCAGACGCAGCCGGGGCTGTGGCGCAGAGCAGCGCGAGTAGGAGAGCCGGCATCCGGCTTAGAGCGCGAAGGTGCCGACGACCTGAGTGATGACGCCGTTCTGCAGAGCCTGGAACCACACACTGCGGCCGGAGAGGATGCTCGGCACGGTGAAGGTCCATGCCGCCTTGCCCGCGGCATTCGCGCTCACGCTTCCGCCGACTTGCACCGGCGATGCCAGCGCGAGCGTGACGCCGAAGGGCGGCACCGGAGTGGAGCCGAGCCCCGCGAGACTGCCGGCGAGATAGGCCGAGCGATTGGGCGTCAGATTAGCGGCTGAAAGCGTGGCGGGCGCGCCGACCACGAGCGGCAGCGGCGCGCTCAACACCGGCGCGTTGGCGTTGATCACGTCGGCGTTCGCGGTCAATGGACCGTCGAGCACGATCGTGAAGGTGTCCGTACCGATGGTCTGCGTGATGTTCACGTCGAGGTCGAGCGAGAATTGAATGTTCGAGCCGACTTGAGTGACGCTGCCGTTGACCAGGGACGGCGGAGAAACGATGCCGAAGATCGGCGAGGTGGAGACGCCGAGGAGACCGCCTGTGGTGAGCGTACCGCCGGTCGTCACCATCACAGCCAAAGTGGTGAACGCGCCGGTCGCGGGGTTGATCACGAAGGGCGCGGAAGTCAGCGTCAGCTGCAGGCCTTCGATGTCGAAGGTGGCGAGCGGCGGCAGGAACGGAATCGGGTTCGGGATCTCGCCGTGCAGGACGGAGGGAATCGTGAACATGAGCGCGCCGTTGATGCTGCCGAGGGCGAACGGCCCCGAAGCCGCGTCCAGCAGCACGCTGACTCCGCCTTCGAGCCGGAACTTGTCAGGGCTCTCGTTGATGGTGTACGAAGAGCTGGTGATCTCCCAGTCGATCAGCGACGCGTTGCGGTCCACGTCGAACATGTGTTGAACGTTCTGCGCGGCGGGCGCGAGAAGAAGCAGGGCGGCGGCGATCATGGTGGGAGGGCTACGAGGAACGGTGTGGCGCGACGAAATCGCGCCGATTCAATCATATCCTGGGATCTGCAGGTCGTAGTCGGTAATCAGCGGCGCGTGATCGGAGAAACGGTCCTCGCGATGCACGCGCGAGGCCAGCGCCAGATCGGCCAGGCTGGCCGACGCCACCTGGTAATCGATGCGCCACCCGACGTTCTTCGCGCGCGCTTGGCCGCGATTCGACCACCAGGTGTAGCCTTCACCCTCCGCATCCGGATGGAGTTGGCGGAAGACGTCGCTCCAACCGGAATCGAAGACGCGGCCCAGCCAGGAGCGCTCCTCGGGCAAGAAGCCCGAGTGGTCGCGGTTGGAACGCCAATTCTTCAGATCCTTCTCGGTGTGAGCGATGTTCCAGTCGCCGCAAACCAGCACGGGGATGCGCCCGCGTCGTTCACGCGCGAGCCAGGTTTCGAACAACCCCATGAAGCGGAACTTGGCGAGTTGTCGCTCCGGGCTGGAGGAGCCGCTCGGCAGATAAAGGCTGACCACACGCAGGCCGGGATAGTCGGCGGTGAGCAGGCGGCCCTCCGCGTCGAACTCGGCATCACCGAGTCCGGCGCGCAAACGCTTCGGCTCGGTGCGCGACCAGATCGCGACGCCTGCATAGCCTGGCCGCTCGGCGCAGAGCCAGCGCGCGTGCCAGCCCGGCGGCGGCTGCAGCCCGGCATGGATCTGTTTCTCCGCGACTCGAATCTCTTGCAGGCAACAGACGTCCGCGTCCTGGTCGGCGAGCCACTCGAGGAAACCCTTCGAAGCCGCCGAGCGCAAGCCGTTGGCGTTGAGGCTGATCACGCGGAACGGCTTCATTCGATTCCCAATTCTTCGAGCGCGCGCTGTGCTTGCGGCGCCCAGCCGCGGTTGGCGGCAGGGCTGGCCGGGCTGGGATGCAGGATGCTGCCGATGCGGGGACCGTCCGCGCCGAGCGCGGCGCGCGCACGCGCTTCTGCGAAGGCGCCCACGCCGATCACGAACTCCGGGCGCAAGGCAGCCACGATCGCGCGCAGCGCGTGGTCGCACGCCGCAGCCAGCGGCTCGCGTTCGGCGCGCGGCAATTTGTCGGGAGTCAGGTTGCGTCCGGTCTCGGCGAGGAACACCAGCGGACACCAGTTCCAGACGAAGTAGCGCGCGAAGAAGCGCTCCGGAGTGGCGTGGCGCTCGCGCGCCCAGCCCCAGAAGCGGCGGCCGCTGACTTCCGATCGCGCGCAGGCGAAGCCTTCGATCGGCCGCTTCGGGTGCTCGCGCGCGGGTTTGCGCACTT
>JAQBVK010000067.1 GCA_027623585.1 Planctomycetota bacterium | reverse complement strand
TGGCGACGTGCGCCTGGTGCGCCTCCAGGTGCCCGACGGATTCCCGCCCACCCCGCTCTCCGCGATGCGCGCGCCGGTCTTCGCGATCGTCGGCGCGGTGTTGCGGGGCGGCGAAGTGCTGATCCCGCACGGCAACGACAAAGTCCAGGGCGGCGACCACCTGCTGGTGTTCTGCCGCGCGGACGGACTGGAAGAAACGCGCGCCTTCTTCGCCCGCCCTCCAACTCCGGAGGTCTGATTTGCGGCTCACGCTGGTCGCCGGAACGCTCGGCAAGCTGCTGCAGATCTTCGCTTTCGCCTTTCTGGCCCCGTTGGCGCTCGCGCTCGCGGATGCGCTGCAAGGCGGCGCCTGGCGTTCGGTGCTGGTCTTCGCCCTCGCCGCCGTGGCGACGGCCGGATGCGGGTTTCTCGCTGCGCGCAGCTTCCGCCCCGGCTCCACGCTGATGCGCGCCGAAGCGCTGGCGATCGTTGCCGGCTCCTGGCTGGTGGTCGCGCACTTCGCCGCGATCCCCTACTGGTCGCTCGGCTTAGGGTACGTGGACGGCTTCTTCGAGTCGATGTCGGGGCTCACCACCACCGGCGCGACGGTATTCACCGCAGAAGACTTCGCGCGCTGCGACCGCGCGACCTTCCTGTGGCGCGCCCTGACGCAGTGGATCGGTGGCCTCGGCGTCATCGCGCTGTTCATCGTGGTGCTGCCGCAACTGGGCATTGCCGGCCGGCAAATTTTCTTTGCGGAGTTCTCCTCGGCAACCACCGAGATCGTCAGTCCGCAGTTGCGCGCCACCGCGCGGCGGCTGTGGCTGCTCTACGTCACGCTCACTCTGGCGCTCGCGCTGTTGCTGCTCACGGTGGCCGACTTGCCGGCCTTCGACTCCATTTGCCACGCGCTCACGACCACGGCGGCGGGCGGCTTCTCGCCGAATCCACTCTCGGTCGGCGGCTATTCGAATCCGGCCGCCGAATGGATCATCATGGTGTTCATGGCGCTCGCGGGCATCAGCCTGCCGCTGCTCTGGGTGGGCATGTTTCGCTCGCCCCGCAGTCTGCTCCGCGACGGAGAGCTGCAGCTCTACCTCGGCTCCCTGGTCGTGATCGGTCTCGGGATCGCGTTCGTGCGCACCGGCGGCCTGCCCAGCGGGGACACTCTGCGCAGCGCGCTCTTCCACGCCGCGTCCGCGATCTCCTCCACCGGCTACGCAACCGAGGACTGGAATGCGTGGGGCGTCGAAGCCCTAGTCCTGATCCTATTGCTGATGTTGATCTGCGGTTGCGCCGGTTCGACCGGCGGCGGCCCCAAAGTGGTGCGCTTGATCCTGTCCTTCAAGACCGTGCACCGGGAACTCCTGCGCGTGTTGCACCCACGCGGAGTCCTGCCGATTCGCCACCGCAACAAGCCGATTCCAGAGGCGGTGCTGCGCACGATCCTCGCGGTGGTTGCGATCTACGCGCTCGGCTGGCTGTTCAGCGGCGTCGCCTTGGTGCTGCTCGGCGTGCCGATGCTGCCGGCCTTTTCCGCCGCGGTGGCGTGCGTGAACAACATCGGTCCCGGCTTCGGCCCATTCGGTCCAATGGACTCCTACGACTTCCTCGCACCCGCGGGCAAGGTGGTGTGCGCGATGGCGATGTGGCTGGGCCGCCTCGAGTTCATCACCGTGTTGGTGCTGCTGCACCCCGACGTGATCCGGCGAGTGCGCTGGCGCGGTGCGCCCGACGCCACTGCGCCGCATTCCTGATCAGCCGTCGGAAAGCGCGAGGTAATCGCGCATCTCCTCCACCTCGTCCTGGATCAGATCGCGGATCGAGAGCACGCCGATCAGCAAGCCTTCGGAGTCGAGCACCGGCAGGTGACGGATGTGGTGTCGCTTCATCAGCACGCTCGCGTCACGCGCGTTCTGCGATCCCTGCGCGCAGACGATCGCGGTGGTCATCACGCTCTCGACCACGACTTCGTCGACGTCGAGGTTCCGCAACAGCACACGCTTGAGCACGTCGCGTTCGGTGAACAGCCCGATCAGCCGGCGTCCTTGCACGATCGCCGCACAGCCGACGTTGGCTTCCGCCATGGCCTTCGCAGCGTCACGCACGGTGGCCTTCGCGCTGATCGAGACCACGCGCAGTTGGCGATTGACGAGATCCTTCAGCAGAGTCATTTGGGGGGTACCTCCTCACACTCCAGGAGAACCCGAAACCGCAGATCTTTCAAGCAAGATCCAGGAGAATTCCTCCCGGACGCGCTCTCAGGGTCCGGCCGGGTCAGGGAAGCCGGAGCTCTGGCCGGTTCCGGTACTGCGCCAAGGCCTCAGGATTGGCGAGCGCTTCGGTGTTCTTGACTAGGCGTCCGTGCACGACGTCGCGAACCGCGATCTCGCTGATCTTGCCCGAGCGCGTGCGCGGGATGTCGCTGACGGCGGCGATCACGGCGGGCACGTGGCGCGGCGAGGCGTGCTCGCGGAGGCGCGCGCGAATGCGGGCTTGCAGATCGGCGTCGAGCGCCGAGCCGGCGCGCAGTTTCACGAACAGCACCACGCGCACGTCACCATCGCCGGCGTCCTGACCGACCACGATCGCTTCCTCGACTTCAGGGATCTGCTCGACTTGCCGGTAGATCTCCGCAGTGCCGATGCGCACGCCGCCCGGGTTGAGGGTGGCGTCGCTGCGGCCGTGCACGATGAAGCCGCCGCTCTCGGTGCGCGTGGCCCAGTCGCCGTGGCGCCAAACGCCCGGAAAGTGCTCGAAGTAGGCCGCGCGATACTTCGCGCCGTCGGCGTCGTCCCAAAAGGCGACCGGCATCGAAGGGAAAGGATTCGTGCAAACCTGCTCGCCGGCCTCGCCGGTGAGCGGTTTTCCTTCCTCGTTCCAGATCTCCACGTTCTGACCGAGTCCAGGACCTTGGATCTCGCCGCGATGCACCGGCAACAGCGGGTTGCCGAGAACGAAAGAGGAAATCAGATCGGTGCCGCCGCTGATCGACACGATCGCGCGCCCCGGGAGCTGCTCGGCGATCCAATCGAAGGACTCGGGCACCAGCGGCGACCCGGTCGAGATCAGGGTGCGCAGATCCGGAAGCTCGCCGGGCAGCGCGGCCGCCTTCTTGCAGGCGTCCACCCACTTGGCCGAAGTGCCGAACAAATTCACGCGTTCGCGCCGAGCGATTTGCCAGAGCGCGTCGGGGCTCGGGTGGAAGGGATTGCCGTCGATCAGCACGCAGGTGGCGCCGCTCGCGAGGCCGCTGACCAGCCAGTTCCACATCATCCAGCCGGTGGTCGTGAAGTAGGAGAGCCGCTCGCCCGCGCGGAGGTCGAGGTGCAACACGTGCTCCTTGCGGTGCTGTAGCAGGGTGCCGCCGTGACCGTGGACGATGCACTTCGGCTTGCCGGTGGTGCCGGATGTGAACATCACGTAGAGCGGATGCGCGAAGGGCAGGGGGCGCGTCTCGAGGATCGCGCCGTCGTGCCTCTCGAGCAGATCGGTCCAGCGTTCGGCGCCCGTGAACTCCGCGGCGGCATCCGCGTAAGGAATCAAAATCGTACGGCGCACGCTTGGCAGGCCGGCGCGCACCTCGCGCAACTTGTCGCGCACGTCGAGCCGGGCTCCCTTCCAGAAGTAGCCGTCACAGGCGATCAAGACCTTGGGCTCGATCTGGCCGAAGCGGTCGAGCACTCCGGCGACGCCGAAGTCCGGCGAACAGGAGCACCAGACGGCGCCAAGCCCAGCCGCCGCGATCATGCCGACGACGGCTTCGGGTGAATTGGGGATGAAAGCGCCGACGCGGTCGCCTTCGCCCACTCCGGCGGCGCGCAGGGCGGCTTGGATCGCCCCCGCCTCGCGTTCGAGGCCGGCGAAGCTCAGTTCCCGGCGCTGGCCGTCTTCGCGCACGAAGACCAACGCGATCGACTCGGGTGAAGGCGCGCCGGCAAGCAGGTTCTCCGCGAAGTTGAGCCGCGCCTCCGGAAACCAACGCGCGCCGGGCATGGCGTCGCCGTTCTCCAGCGGCCGCGCTCCCTTTTCGCCCTGAACGTCCAGGAAGTCCCACAACTCACTCCAGAAGCGGCCGCGATGCTCCACCGACCAGCGGTGCAAGCGCTCCCATCCGCGGCGCAGGACCGCGAGTTCATTGCGCGGGTCTGCCGGCGGCAGAGGCAGATCCACGCGTTCCGCGAAGCGCGCGATCGCGCTCGCGCGCGCGCGCGCCGGATCCGGAGTCCAGAGGATCGTCGTGTCCACGCGCTCAGGCCACGACCGGCAAGTTCGCCTCCGTGAGCTCGAGCCACACCTGCGGGTCGAGATCTCCATGAGGCACCCGGGCGCGCTGCAACTTGTAGCGCAGCTTGCCGAGAAGCTTGGGCTCCGCGCCATGCGTGTAGGGAATCAAACGTTCGAGCCGCCGCTTCAGCCGCTGGCGCTGCGCTGCGTAGCGCGGCGCCGCGGACTCCTCGACCCGCTGCGCCCAGCCAATCGAGCCGCACACGCCCGCCGGCCCGCACCAGGGCGCGGCGAGCACGCCTACGCAGAAGGCGCGCACCGGGCCGTCGAAGCCGTGCAGCACGTCGTGCAAGGCGATGACGCCGCCCGGCTGAACGAAGCGCGCGAAGTCCGCCACGTCGGCGCGCGCACCATCGCCGCTGTGGTCGCCGTCGATCCACAGGAGGCGCAGCGGGCGGTGCCAGTTGCGCGCGAGTTCGCCGGAGCGCATGCGGTGGAACTCCACGTCGTCGGCGACTCCGTTCTCTTCGAGGGTGCGCCGGAACTGCGCCGGCAACTCGCCGGCGTCGGCCGGGCGGTAGTCGGTGCTCGCGGGCAGGGTGAGCGGATCCACCGCGACGACCCGCCTGCCCCCGGCCAGGCGCACCGAATGCGCAAGGATGGTGGTCGAGAGGCCGCGAAAACTGCCGATCTCGAGCACCTCGCCGAGCGCGGGCGGCATGGTGGCAGCCGCCAGCGCGAGGAAGCGCACTTCACGATCCTTCAGCAACCCCTGGAGCCGGTGCGACCGTGTCACCATCTCCTCCAGATGCGCGGCGAGAGCCTCGGGCTTCATGTCCTCAGCCGATCGTCTCCGGAACGAGGTCGGTCTGCAAGGCGGGATGCGCCGCCATGACCTCGGTCACCGGCAGACCGAGTTCTTTACGCACCAAGTTGGTGCCCTGCGCGATCGCGGCCGACTTGAAGAAGGCGATCTCGCGGTTGCAGCCTTGACGGCCGAAGCCGCAATCGGTGGAGATCACCAAGCGCTCGACCGGCACGTGCTGCAAGGCTTGGCGGATGGTCGCGGCGATTTCTTCCGGCCGTTCGACCTGTAGGCGCCGGTGGCTGACCACGCCGATGCAGACTTTCTTGCCGGCGCGCTTCATGTAGGGAGCCAGCAACTCCACCTCGCGCATGTTGCGATCCTTGGTTTCGATCGTCCAGACGTCGCCGCGCGCCTCGCTCATGTACATGTCGAGGGAGGCCGCGTACGAATCGTCTTCGATCACGCGCTGCATGTTGGGATTGCCCCAGCAAGTGTGAATCCACACCTCGGTTTGATCCAGACCTTGCACCTCGCGGTTGTAGCAATCCAGGAAGAAACGCACCTCTTCATGGTCCTTCCCGTAGGTGTTGGCCATGAAGTGCAGGCAGGGCTCTTCAACCTGAATGCTGCGACATCCCGCAGCCTGCAGCGCCAAAAGCTCCTGGTTCATGGCGCAGGCCATGTCCCAGAGCAACTCGCGCTTGTCCTTGTACTTCGGCGTGTGGATGTCCAGGAAAAGACCCATCACTTGCGTGCTGCAGGTGCCGAAGCGCACCGGTTTGCGGGTGCGGGCCTGGGCGAGCCGCCAAAGTTTGGGGTAGTCGAGCGGCCGATACTCGATCTTGTCCACGACCCGCGGCCAACGCCATGCGGTGTAGATCTCGTTCAGCAAAGTGCCGGGCGGGTACTTGAGCCACGGGGAGCGGGTCTCCCAGGACTGCAGATGATCGCCCTCGAAACCACCCCAACGCTGCAACGGATAGTGGTGCCAGGAGCGTCCCGCAAAGTCCTCGTCGCAGTGGAGGTCGCCGTGAGTCAAAAAATCGAGACCGGCGCGATCCTGGTCGCTGATCAGAACTGCCAGCGCGTCGGTGAATTTTTCACGAAAACGCAGATCCAGCATCGCAGTGTCGAGCGGACGGCCCCACAGGCTGTCGTCCATCCAGCGCGGACGAGGCCAGGAACCGGTGATGGTGCACGGAAGGACGAGGTCGGCAGTGAGTGTGTACATGGCGAGCGCGTGCAGTGGATCGAGGGTCGGTGTTCATCCGACGCGCCGATGAGACCCTGATTCTAGGCCGCCGGCCTGACCGGATACTCGGCACGGATCACGACTGAGCCGGCGATGAAGTCGTGGATCGCGCGCCGCTTGCTGTTGGTCAGCATGGTGATGAGTTCGGCCAGGAACCAGAGCATTCCAGAGAGAGCGACTAAGGACCATCCCACGAGAAGCACGCCCGTCTCCTCGCCCCCGCCGAAGGAACGATCGGGAATCTCGAACGCAAGTCCGATCACCGTCAGGCAGACGGGGACGAGATCCCGAAACGCGGCCTGGCGCATGCTGAGTGGACGTTCACTGAGATCCAGAACGCGTACGCCGGCCGCGCGCTTTCCCAGCGTCCATCCGTAGCGCCCATGCATCCAGATCGAGTACGCGTAGTACAAGAAACTGGCAGGAACGTAGAGAAAGAGCGCGGGCCAAGGCCACGCAAGGCGATCCACCAGAAAATCGGCACCCCAGGTTAACGGGAGAAGAATCAATCCGTCGTAGATTCCGGCTATGAACCGCGGCCAGAAGGTCTCGTACTTGCCCGGGACGCGAATCACGCCCCTTTCGCTCCCGTCGGTGGAGCGCTGAGCCCGGGCATCAGGCGATCACGCCGAGTCGTTTGCCGACCTTCACGAAGGCGGCGTGGGCGCGTTCGAGCATCTCCGGGGTGTGCGCGGCGGAGAGCTGTACGCGAATCCGCGCCTGACCTTTCGGCACCACCGGGAAGGAAAAACCGATCACGTAGATCCCCTCTTCGAGCATCGCGCGCGCGAGCTCGGTCGCGAGTTTGGCATCGCCCAGCATGATCGGCACGATCGGCGTGACGCCTTCCTTGATCGCGAAGCCGGAGCCCGTCAGCGCCGCGCGGAACCATTTCGTGTTCGACTCCAAGCGGTCACGCAACTCCGTGGTGCTCGAGAGGCGGTCGAACACCGCGATGCCGGCGGCCACGATCGGCGGCGGCACCGAGTTCGAGAACAGGTACGGACGGCTGCGATTGCGCAGCAGATCCACGATCTCCTGCTTTGCGGCGGTGACGCCGCCGCACGCGCCGCCGAGCGCCTTGCCCAGAGTGGTGGTGATCACGTCCACCCGCCCCATCACACCGCAATGCTCGTGGGTGCCGCGTCCGGTCTTGCCGATGAATCCGGTCGCATGGCTGTCGTCGACGTGAACCAGTGCGCCGAACTCTTCGGCGAGGTCGCAGATCTCCCGCAACTTGGCGACAAAGCCGTCCATGCTGAACACGCCGTCAGTGGTGACCATCATGCGCCGCGCGCCGCCTGCCCGCGCGTCCTCCAGACACTTGCGCAACTCCGCCATGTCGCCGTTGGCGTAGCGGAAGCGGCGCGCCTTGCACAAGCGCACGCCATCGATGATCGAGGCATGGTTCAAGGCGTCGCTAACGATCGCGTCTTGCTCGCCGAGCAGAGTTTCGAACAAGCCGCCGTTGGCGTCGAAACAAGAGGTGTAGAGGATCGCGTCCTCGGTGCCGAGAAAGGCCGCGACCTTCGCCTCCAACGCCTTGTGGATGTCCTGCGTGCCGCAAATGAAGCGCACCGAGGACATGCCGAAGCCCCGCGCATCCAGTGCCTTGCGCGCCGCCTCGACCACCGACGGATCGTCGGAGAGACCGAGGTAGTTGTTGGCGCAGAAGTTCAGGACCGCGCGGCCTTTGACGCGGATCGCGGCTTCCTGCGGCGACTCGATCACGCGCTCTTATTTCCAAAGACCCGCGGCGCGGATCTCGTCGAGTTCGGCGCGCACGCCGTCAAAGAAGGCCGTCTTGGAGGACTTCGCGGTGCCCGTATCCATCACTCGGATTCTATCCGCGCCTGCTTATCATGCCCCGCGTGAGTTCAGTACCGCCCGCCGTCGACGTCCGCGGAAGGGTCCTGATCTGGTTGACCGGCGGCTCGATCACCTGCCTGCTGCTCGCCAACTTGACGGGATCGAAGTTTTTCTTCCTCGACCTGCTCAAGCTTCCGAACGGGTACGAGTTCGTCCACCATTCGGTCGGCATGATCGCCTTCCCGGTGGTGTTCCTGCTCACCGACCTGGTGAACGAATACTACGGCGCCAAGGAGACGCGCCGCATGACCTGGCTGGCCGCCGGCATGAGCCTGCTGGCTTCGGGCATCGTTTGGCTGGCCCGCATGATTCCGGTGGACGCCAACTCCCCGGTATCACAACCGGCCTTCGAAGAGGTGTTCGGACAGTCGAATCGGCTGCTGATCGCCTCCCTGGCGGCCTTCTTGCTCGGCCAGTTCTGTGACATCTGGGTGTTCGGGAAACTCAAGCGCGCCACCCAAGGCCGCATGGTGTGGCTGCGCGCGACGGGATCCACGGTGATCTCGCAAGCGCTTGACACTTTCGTCGTCACCACGGTCCTCTTCTGGGGTACGATCCGCCCGGAGGACGGTGAAATCTGGACCTGGTCGCAAATCCTTGCGATCGGCGCCACCGGCTACGTGCTGAAATTCTTGCTCGCGCTCGGCCTCACGCCGCTGGTCTACCTTGGACGCTGGTTCGTGCGCGTGCGATTCGGCCTCACGCCAATGCCCGCGCAGTAAGCACGAGTCGTCGGTTCCTCCTGCGGGTGGAAACGCCCCTTGGTGTGCGACACCGTATTATTTCGAAGGATCGAGCACGACCTTGTGCGCGGCGCCTGCGTCGAGCAACTCGATGCCCTGCTTAAATTCGCTCATCGGCAAACGATGCGTGACGATGTGCCTCACGTCGAGGCCACGCTTCAAGAGTCCGAGCATCTCGATCCAAGTGCCGAACATCCGGCGGCCGACCACGCCTTTCAGGGCGAGCCCCTTGAAGATCACGCGCTGAGAGAAGCGCTCCACCAGCAGATCCCTGCCCGCAGGAATGCCGAGCATCATCAATTCACCGCCCGGATAGAGCAGTTCGAGGCCGAGGTTGATCGCGCTGGGCGCGCCGCTCATTTCCAGGACGACGTCCACGCCGCCGCCCGTCGCACTGCGCACGGATTCCGCGAGCCCATCGCCTTCACCGCGCGGATCATGAATCCGCACCGGCACGCGCCCGTTCAAGCCTTTTGCCCAGCGACGGGCGCGCTCCAGATGCTGCGGATGCACTTCGTTGATGGTCAGGCTCGCGGCTCCTTCGAACTCGACCACCGCGGCCGCCATCGCGCCGATCGCGCCGTAGCCGGAGATCAGCACGTGGCGCCCGGCGATGCTCGACGCGGACTGCACGGTATGCACCGCATTCCCGAGCGCGTCTAGAAAGGCGCCGATCTCGGGCGGCACGACTTCCGGATCCAGGCGCACGAGATTGGCGGCAGGTAGGACGACGAATTCGGCGAAGGCGCCGTCGCGATGCAGCCCGGCGATGCGGGTCTTCTCGCACACGTGCTGATTGCCCGCGAGGCAGGCGCGGCATTTCCCGCAGACCAAGTGCATCTCCGCGCTCACGTAATCGCCGGCGCGCCAATCGTTCACACCCGCGCCGATCGACTCGACGTGCCCGCAGAACTCGTGCCCGATCGTCACCGGCGGCTGCAACATCGGCGCGACCGAATCGTCCCAGTGATAAATGTGACGGTCGGTGCCGCAGATCGCCGCGTGAGCGACGCGGATCCGCACCTCACCAGGACCCGGTTCGGGGACGGCCAGACTGTCGACGAGGCCGGCCGCGCCCGCCTCCGGGCGCAGCATTTG
>JAQBVK010000066.1 GCA_027623585.1 Planctomycetota bacterium | reverse complement strand
CCCCCGGGGCGAGGCTCGAAACTGGGGACCAGCCCCGCCGCTTGATCCGAAGTCTCCGGCAACCGGATTGTGAAGCAGCTGCCGCGCCCCACTTCAGAGCGCAGCTCGATCGTGCCGCCGGCGCGCGTCACTGCGCCATAAACGGCGGCGAGGCCCAAGCCGGTGCCGCGTTCGCCCTTGGTGGTGAAGAACGGTTCGAAAATGTTCGCCTTTACGGCTTCGCTCATGCCGCATCCATCGTCTTCGACCTCGATCCGCAGCCACCGTGCGCTCTGGAGCCGCTCCGCGATCGCGCGGATCGCGAGCCGTCCGCCTCCGCTCATCGCATCTCGAGCGTTCAGCACGAGGTTCATCAAGATCATCGTGAAGGCACCGCCTTCGACCGAAACCGCCGGAAGGTCATCATCGATGCGCACCACCAAGCGGATCGGCTCATCGAGCACCGCGCGTAGCATCTTCGCGAGTTCGGTCAGACTCGCCCCTGGATCGATGTGCTCGAAGCCGCTGGCCGCGTGCGGCCGGGCGAACTGCAACAACTGGCTGACCGCCTTCGCACTCCCTTCACCCGACCTCAGGATGGCTTCCAGTCCGGCACGGAGCGAGCTTCCCATCGGCGCGTGATCGAGCAGCAAAGAGGCGTGCCCAAGAATCACCGTCAGCGAATTGTTGAAGTTGTGCGCGACGCCTCCCGCGAGCTGGCCGACCGCTTCGAGTTTTTCCACCTGGCGCAGCCGCGCCTGCGTGCTTCGCCCTTCCTCCTCGGATCGGATCCGTCCGTAAGCGAGAGCGACGATGCCTGAGAGATTTCGGAAATATTCGAGATCTGCCGCGCCGAGATCGAGCACTCCTTCATCCCCACGAGTCCCGGTCCACAAGTGGCTGAGCGCCCGATCCGCATGGTGGAGAGGGGCGACGAGCAAGCTGCGCGGGTCGAAGGAGCGGAAGGAGGCAGTCGTCGCGTTCGGATCGAGCCGAGCGTCGCGGCAGTACTTCGGTTCGTTCGAATTCGAGACCGCGCGCAGGAGTGGAATTTCGTCGAGTGGAAGCTCTGCGGCGTCACGTTGCACCATGTCCAGAGCCGGCCCTGCGCCGGTGAGCAGCCGAGCGAAGCGCGGCTCCTCCGCATGACAGAGATAAATCAGCGCGTGGCTCAATCCGAGCCGTTCTTGCAGATCACTCTGGACGACTCGCGCCAGCTCCTCGTAGGACTGCGCCGTCAGCGTGCGGCGCGAGAAATACAGCAGGCGCAACAGATCAGACTCGCGCACCTCGCGTTCGCGCTCGGCGACGATGCGAGCCGTGTCGTTGAAAATGTAGCCCTCGAAATGGGTCGCGACCTGGTTCGAGTCCTTGTGGATCACCGTGAAGTCGCGAATCCAGCACCATGCGCCGTCGCGTCCCTTCATGCGGTAGGTCTGCTCGAAGGTGCCGTGTCCGGCATTGGCGTGCGCGGCGACGTCCGCAGCCACGCTGGCGAGATCATCCGGATGCACCAGCTCGGCGTAGTTCAGCGCGCCACTCATGAGATCGGCAGCGTCCCAGCCAAACTCCTCCTTCACGTTGGGAGAGACGTACTCCACCGGCCAGCCCGGCGCGTTGACCCAGCGGAAGACCACCACCGGGCCGCCGATGAAGAGCCGTCGTTCGCGCTCGAGGAGGTCGATGGCGCGCTCTCGATCGGTGACGTCCTCAAGCTGGCTCAACCATCCTGAAGCGCCCACTCGCACCAGGTGCACGTCGCAGAGCCGGCTACCGCCTCCGCGTTGGAGACAGCGCTTCCGGATCGGAGCCGGATCCCTTCCTGATGCCAACGCCTCCGCAAGATGCTCTTTCAGACGCTCCATGTCGTCCGGATGCGTGAACCGCTCCGGCGCCATGTCCTGCATCTCCTCGGCTCGGTATTCGAGACTCTGCGCAAGGGTTGCATTCACGCGCAGGATCGTGAAGTCCGGCGCCAAGGCCGCCATGCCGACGGTGGCCTCGCGGAAGGCAGGACTGTCGCACAGGTCCGCAAGTTCTCGCGGAAGTGCTCAGGTTTCAG
The DNA here is from genome assembly GCA_027623585.1 of Planctomycetota bacterium. GTDB lineage: Bacteria > Planctomycetota > UBA1135 > UBA1135 > UBA1135 > JAQBVK01. The sequence goes on along the minus strand of JAQBVK010000066.1, from coordinate 8,269 downwards.
AGTCGTCGATGGACATCAGGAGAGCGCGACCCTCATCATAGGAACACAACGCCGGCCTGGAGCGGGAACCAGCCTAAACCGTCCGCGCAGCCTTCGGCCGGGATCCAGCCAGGGCGAAGATCAGCGCCAGGGCGAAAGCCGGAATGATTTCGTAGACCGCGGACTTGAGGGCGGGAACCGAGTACCAGATCACCGAAACCGCGGCGCCCGTGAGCATGGAGGCGAAGGCATGTCCCGGCCTGACCGGTCCGCGCAGCAGGCGCACCAACAGCAGGGGTCCGAAGGCGGCCCCCAGCGCGCTCCAAGCGAACAGGACGGTGCTGAAGATCGTGGCGGGAATCAGCATCGCGGCAACGAGCGCGCCGACCCCCACGGCAAGCACCGCGACGCGGTTGAGCATCAGTCTCGGTTTGCCGGTGCGGCCGGGCAGGTCGTAAGAAACCGTGGAGCCGCAGACCAGCAACTGAGAGTCCGCGGTCGACATGATCGCGGAGAGGATCGCCGCCACGACCACGCCAGCGGCGACCGCCGGCAGCGCTTCCCCCGCGAGGCCGAGCAGCGCACGTTCCGGATCGTCGAGCGGCGCGAGCAGGGCGCGTGCGCACCATCCCGCGAGGATCATGCCGGAGTAGACCAGCGCCGCCCAGACCAGCGAGATCGTGCGCGCGCGTCGCACGTCTTCCTCCGAACGCACGGCGAGAAAACGATTCACCACGTGCGGTTGGCCCGGATAGCCAAGGCCGATGCCGAAGGTGCCGGCGAGCAGGCCGAGCACCGCGGCTCCGGTCGCGCCGCCCCAAGGATCGAAGAGATCGCGCCCAGCAGCGTCTCCGGCGGCATGCAAACCGGCAATCAGATCCGCCGGGCCACCCAGCGCGATGAGTCCGGCGACCGGAAGCATCAAGCAGGTGAACGCCATCACCAAGCCTTGGATCAGATCCGTGATGGCGACCGCCCAGAAGCCTCCCGCCAAGGTGTAGAGCAGCACCACGCCGCCGCCGATCAGCACGGCTGAGCGGAAATCGAAGCCGGCGATTTCCGCGAAGGTCTTTCCGGCCGCTTGAAATTGCGAAGCCACGTAGACCATCAAGGAGCCGAGGATCACCAAGGAAGCCAGCGTCACCAAGGCGCGACGCCAACGAGGCGGCGCATCGTGCGCGAGGTATTCGGTGAGCGTGACGGCGCCCGTACGCAGGCCCTCGCGCCTTAGCCGCGGAGCGACGAGGAACCAATTGATCGCGAAACCGCACCAACAGGCCGGCAGCAGCCAAATGGCCGCCATCCCGTCGGCGTAGGCTTTACCGCTGACGCCCAGCAAGGTCCACGCACTCGAAGACGAGGCCGCCGCGCTGATCGAAGCGACCCAGGGTCCGAGCCGGCGTCCGCCGAGGTAGTAGTCGGTGTCATCGCGATTGCGGCGCGACGCCCAAGCGCCGATGCCGAGCAGGAGCACCTTGTAGACGACCAGCGTGACGAGCAGCGCCGTGGTGCCGCTCATCGTGGCTCTGCGCTGCGGAACAATCGCAGGAGCTCTTCCGCGGCTGCGGTGGGCGGCATCCGTCCGTCGCGCACCTCCTCTTCCAATTGGGTGAGCCGCATCGCGACGCGCGGATGCGCGTGAAAGGCTTCCAGCAATGCTTCCTCAATGCGTGCGCTCATCCAACGAAGGCGCTGCGCGCCGCGCCGCTTACTCAAGCCATCGCCGGACTCAAGCGTTGAGCGATGCGCTTCCAGAGCGGACCAGAGCTCTTCGAAACCGGCGCCCTCCAAGCCGCTGACGAGCAAGGCTTGGGGTTGCCAACCGCCATCGCGCGGTCCGAGCAGGCGCAAGGCCGCAGACAGGTCCCGCACCGCCTCGCGCGCGCGCGGAAGCTGCTCGCCGTCCGCCTTCGACACCGCCACGACGTCCGCCACTTCCAAGATCCCCTTCTTGATGCCCTGCAGTTCGTCGCCGCTCCCGGGCTGGAACAACACCAAGAAGGTGTCGGTCATTTCCGAGACCATGGTTTCCGATTGACCCACGCCCACGGTTTCGACGAACACCACGTCATAGCCGGCGGCTTCGCACAGCAGCAAGGACTCACGCGTCCGGCGCGCGACGCCGCCGAGGGTCGCGCCGCTTGGACTCGGCCGAACGAAGGCCTGCGGATCTTGCGCGAGCCGGTGCATGCGCGCCTTGTCCCCCAGAATGCTGCCACCGGTGAGCGCGCTCGAGGGATCCACCGCCAACACCGCGACGCGGCGGCCGCGCGCAGTGAGGAAGCTGCCGAAGCCGTCCAGAAAGGTCGACTTGCCCACGCCCGGCGGCCCGCTCACTCCGATCCGGCGCGCCGCTCCCGCAGTGGTCGAAAGCGCAGCAAGCAGCTCTTGCGCCTGCACGCGGTGCTCAGGGCGCAAACTCTCAACCAAGGTGATGGCCCGCGCGAGCGCAACGCGGTCTCCGACGCGGACGCCCTCGGCGAGGCCGGCGGGAAGACTCACGAGGCGGTCCGGCGGCTCTCGAGGAGCTCGATCAGATTCTCGGCGGCGCGCGTCAACACGGTGCCCGGTCCAAAGATCGCCGAGGCGCCCGCCGCGCGCAGGGTGTCGTGATCTTGCGGCGGCACCACTCCGCCGACCACGATCAACACGTCTTCGCGCTTGAGCGCAATGAGCGCGGCGCGCAGGGCGGGTACCAGCGTGAGATGACCCGCCGCGAGCGAGGACACCCCCACCACGTGGACGTCGTTCTCGACGGCTTGGCGCGCGACTTCTTCGGGCGTGAGGAACAAGGAACCGATGTCCACGTCCCAACCGAAATCGGCGAATGCCGTGGCGACCACCTTCTGCCCGCGATCGTGGCCGTCTTGGCCGACCTTGGCGACCAGCAGCCGCGGCCGGCGGCCCACGGCTCGCGCGAAACGATCCGCACTGGCTCGTGCCCGCCCGATCCCTTCGGCTCCGTCGCCCATGGCCCTACTGTAAGCCCCCGAGACCGCGCGAATCGAGGGCGTGTGCCGCCCCCAAACCTGCTCGAGTGCTTCGGTCATCTCGCCCACCGTCGCGCCGTCACGCGCCGCGTCCACCGACAGTGCGAGCAAGTTGCCGTCCGCGCCGCGCGCGCACGCAGTCAACGCCGCCAGCGAGTGTGCCACCGCGGCAGCGTCGCGCTTGGCCTTCAGCGCGCGCAGACGCGCAATCTGACTCTCGCGCACCTTGCGGTTGTCCACCGAGTGCACGGGGATCTCCACCGCTTCGCGCGGCGGCCAGCGATTGACGCTGACCAACACGCGCGCGCCGGAATCGAGGCGCGCCTGGGTGCGCGCGGCAGCTTCCTCGATGCGCAACTTCGGCAAGCCCTGCTCGATCGCGCGCGTCATGCCGCCGAGTTCCTCGATTTCCGCGAGGTGGACGCGGGCGCGCGCCGCAAGGTCGCGCGTGAGCCGTTCGATCGCGAAGGAACCTCCCCACGGATCCACGGGCCGCCGCAGTCCGGCTTCGGTTTGGAGAAGGATCTGCGTGTTGCGCGCGATGCGCGCGGTGAAATCGGTCGGAAGCGCGAGCGCTTCGTCGAGTGAATTGGTGTGCAGCGACTGCGTGTGGCCGAAGACCGCAGCCATCGCTTCGAGGCAGGTTCGCGCGACGTTTACGTAGGGGTCCTGCGCCGCGAGCGACCAGCCGCTGGTCTGGCAGTGCGTGCGTAGCATGCGCGAACGCGGATCGCGCGGCGCGAAGGGCTCGAGGAGTTCGGACCACAGCCAGCGCGCCGCCCGCAGCTTCGCGATTTCGATCAGAAAATCCATGCCGGTCGCGAAGAAGAAGGACATGCGCGGCGCGAACTCGTCCACCTTCAAGCCTGCCGAGACGCCGGTGCGGAGGTACTCGACCCCGTCTGCCAAGGTGTAGGCCAACTCTTGATCCGGCGTCGCGCCGGCCTCGTGCATGTGATAGCCGCTGATCGAAATCGAATTAAACTTCGGCATCCGCTCCGCGGTGTAGCGGAACACGTCGGCGACGATTCTCATGCTCGGCGCGGGCGGAAAAATGAAGGTGTTCCGCACCATGAACTCTTTCAGGATGTCGTTCTGGATCGTCCCTTGGAGTTGCTCCGGCGTCACGCCTTGCTCTTCCGCAGCGACGATGTAAAGCGCCAGCACCGGTAGCACGGCGCCGTTCATCGTCATCGACACGGTCATGGCGTCGAGCGGAATGCCGCGGAACAGCACGCGCATGTCCTCGATCGAATCCACCGCGACGCCCGCCATGCCGACGTCGCCAGCGACGCGCGGGTGATCGCTGTCGTAACCCCGGTGGGTCGCGAGGTCGAAGGCGATCGAAAGACCCTTCTGTCCGGCGTCGAGATTGCGCCGGTAGAAGGCGTTCGATTCTTCCGCGGTGGAGAATCCCGCGTACTGGCGAATCGTCCACGGACGCTCCAGGTACATCGACGCGTAGGGGCCGCGCAGGAAGGGCGGCTTTCCGGGAACGGTGTCGAGTTGCGCGGCGTCCGAGAGATCGGCTGCGTGGTAGCAGGAGGAGCGCTCCATGCCGTCTTCGCCGCTCCATCGCCGCGCTGCCTCAGGCCCGCTCGTGGGCTTCGGCGGCTCGAAGGGAAGCTTGGCAAAGTCGGGCAATCGGCTCATGCTTCCCCCCCCCTGCCGGAGCACGCTTCCTCTTCGCGTCGGCACGGAAGTCCCCAAGGACCGGTCTGCGCTGCGACGGCGCGCTCCGGCGCAGGCGCCGGCTGAAGATTGACTCCGACCAGGACGTCTTCGCCCACCGCCAAACGATCACTACGCCGTTCCCAAGCTGCGTCGAGTTGCACACGGAGACGGCCGTCAGCGAGCAAAACCGCAAGCCCGCCCGCGCACTCGATCCGCTGAAACTCTTCCCAAGCCGCGGCAGCGAGTTCGCGTGTGCGTTCTTCCACGTGCGCCGAGCCCCCTGCAGGGTCCGCCACGTCGAGCAAGCGGGCCTCATGCTCCACCACCAAGGCCACGTTGCGCGCAAGTCGCCGCCCGAGCGAGCTGCCCTCCCCTTCCGCCGCGTCGAAAGCGAGCAGACTGATCGCGTCGGCGCCGCCGACCGCGGCCGCGGCTGCGTGCACCGTCGCGCGCACGAGATTGGTGTGCGGATCACGCTGCGTGAGCGTGCGTCGGCTTCCGCACGCGTGCAGGTAGGGCGAGGGAATCGTCGCGAGCCCGCAGCCGTGCGCGAGCGTGGACCAGAGCAGTCGCGCGGCGCGCAGCTTGACGACGCCGCCGAAGAACTCGCGTTCCATCGGAATACGCCACGCGAGCGCGTCGAACACCTGCTCGGGGGCGAGGCTTTGCGTCTCGAGCACGCGCAGCGCATGAGCCGTTGCCGCCAGCAACAATGCGAGTTCGAGCGAGGCGTGCGCGCCCGCCTCGTGGAATGGCGAGGCGTCGGCGAGCAAGGCGCGCGCCTGCGTGCCCCGCGCCTTCGTCAGCGCCGCTGCGCACAAGCTCGCGGAGGCGCGGAGAGGATCCATCCCGAGGCACCAACCGGCGCCGTCAGCAGACTCTGCGGCCGCGCGGGCAAGCAAGCGTTGCGCTAGCGCGGGCGAGGCCTCGCCGGCTGGGAGGTGCAAGGCAACGCCTGCCAACATCACGCCGCGCAACGCGCGATCGAGTTCGGCCTCGCTCCAAGCAGCCGCCTCGATCGGCAAGCGCAGACCGCTGGCACCGCCTTCGAGCTCATCGAGCGCCGCCGCGTTCACCTCCTCCGGCGCGCCAGAAGGAAGCGTCGAAACGATCCACCAAGGGCACAACGGATTGCGCTCCGCTCGACTCCCGCGGACGAAGGGCGCGCGGCCAGGTGCGCCGCCGGAACTCTCATCGCTGAGCGGGTTCGGCGCGTAGAGCGCGCGAATCGCCAAGCCTTCGAGCGTGCGGTGCTCGGGCTGCTGCGCGCGTTCGGCTCCCGGATTCCGCCCCATCGGGCGTCAGTCTAGGGCAGCGCGGCCCTAGGGCAGCGCTGCCCTAGGCCGTCGCGCTGGGCTCCGGATCCACGCCGAGTCCGTCCGCGATCCGGTTGATGTAGTTGAAGTAAGCGACGATCTGGCAGGCGTCGTGGATCTCACGGTCGCTCCAGCCCGCCGCGCGCAGGGCGTCGGCGTCGGCGCGATCCATCTTGCCGGGGGTTAAGGTCAGCTTCTCCGCCCAAGCGCATAAGGCGAGTTCCCGCCCGTCAAACGGCGCCTCGCGCCAGCCATGCGCGAGCAAGTGATCCGCGAGCTCCGGCTCCTCGACCTCGTCACGGAGGTCGTGCGCGTGGGCCTGAATTCAGTAGCCGCACGCATTGGCCTGACTCACCACTACCGCCAGCGCTTCACGCACTCTCCGCGGCAAGGGTCCGGCGCCGTGCATGAGCTCCTGATAGAGCGCAAGGCTCGCGCGCGTGGCGCGCGGATCGAGGCTGCTGACTTGCACGATCTTCCAGACTCGTCCGGCGCGGCGGATGGCGTCGGCGTAGAGCCGCGCGAGCAAGGGATCGGCTTCAGCCTCCGGCGTACCGGGTTCGATCTGGCGCACGTAAGCCATGCGCCCAGGTTAGCGACTCGTCAGAATGAAGGAATGGAACGGTCGCCTCCTCATCAATTCGGCCTTGCGCTTCCCGCTTGGCTCGATGCCGAACTGATGAGCACTGCGCGAAGTAATCACGCCGCGGCGCGCATGACCTTCGCCGTCGAACTCGCGCGCCGCAACGTCGCGGCCGGAACCGGAGGGCCTTTTGGCGCCGCGGTTTTTGACCTCGAGAGCGGACGCCTCGTGGCGTGTGGCGTGAATCTCGTCGAGGCCGCCGCATGTTCGGCAGCACACGCGGAGATCGTCGCGCTCACGTTGGCGCAAAGCGCCCGGGGCGAGTGGAACCTCGGAGCCGGAGGCGCGCGCTCGGTTCTGGTCAGCAGCGTCGAACCTTGCGCAATGTGCCTGGGCGCAATTCCTTGGTCCGGCGTCGTCGCCTTGGAATGCGGCGCCGCAGCGGCGGATGCGGAAGCCATCGGCTTCGACGAAGGCGACAAGCCGGCGGCGTGGATCAAGAGTTTGGGCGCGCGCGGCATCGCGGTGAGCATCGGCATCCTGCGTGACGAGGCGACCGCAGTGCTGCGCGAATATCAACGCAGCGGCGGCGCGCTCTATCAACCAGGCGCCGGAATCTGAACGGCAAGCAGATCGCGCAGCGCGGACACGACGGCTTCGGGCGCGTCCACGTGCAGATGGTGGCTCGCGTCTGCAACGACGCGCCACTCCGCGCTCCGGAACGCGTCGAAACGCGCGCGGTGTGAAACATATGCCGCATCGGTGAGGTAACCACGCTCGGGCGCCAGCACCAGCACCTGCGCCGCGGTCCGCCGACAGATCTCGCGCCAGTGCTCTTCCGGAAACCGATAAGGATTGGGACCGCGCAGCCGCGGGTCAGCGTCGGGCGAAAAACTGCCGTCCGCCCGAGCTTGCAGGAAATGCCGCGCAATGCGCCGCGCACCCTCCTCGCTCAAGCCGGGATTGTTCGCGCGAAAAACGGGAACTGCCGCCTCCCGCGAGTCGAAACTTCGAAACGGACGCTTCGGTGCGAGCGTCGTCCGCAACGCTTTCGCGAGCGTGTCGCACTGCTCGGCCGCAGTCGCGCCGTAGCCGCCGAGATTGTCGAGCAATAGCAACCGATCCACCTGCTCGGGAAGCAGACCCGCCAGCATCAGGGCGATCGTGCCGCCCATGGAGTGCGCCACCAAGGCGGCCGGTCGCTCCGCGCTCTGCTCGCACTCCTGGAGCAACGCAGCAAGGTCCTTCAAGTGGTCGAGCTGGTGGTAGGCGGCATCCGGCGAGCAACGGCCGCTGCTGCCGTGCCCCCGCCAATCAAGGCAGAGCGGACGGCAAAAAGCGCTGGCGGCCCGCGCCACGTCTTCGAAGGAGCGGCCGACGTCCAAGAAGCCGTGAAGAAAGAGCACCGGCGGGCCGTCACCTCCGTAGTCCCACAACGCCAGTGGAAGGCGGTCAGTTCCCATCCGACGCAATAGTGGCTGCTGGGGGGACATCGGCGCATCATCCGGTCGCGGAGGGCGGACCCCAAATTCTGCCGATCAGCCAGAGATGAAATCGACGGTCCGGCGGGGCTACACTCACGGCGCGATCCTCTCATGGACGCGTTCCCCAACCTCGAAACGTAGGAGTAGGAAGTCATGGTTCTCAAGAACGTCTCCCTGTTCGCCGCCGCCGTGCTGCTCGCTGGTGCGAGCTGCCAAACGATGGCGAAGGGTCCTCAACTCAAG
>JAQBVK010000065.1 GCA_027623585.1 Planctomycetota bacterium | reverse complement strand
TATTCCAGTGCAGACGATGGCACCACCGAAACCACCACCTGGATATTGGCAGCACTGGCGCGTTGGTACTTCTCCAACGGCAGCAGCCTATCGCCGTTTGTTCAAGGGGAAGTTGGCATCGGAAATGTCGATCTAGGCCCTAGTGACGACGACTTGATCCGCCTCGGAGTCGGCGTCGGTGTGTTGCAGTTCGTTACGGCCTCGACAGCAATTGAGGCACTCCTGGCGTACCGAGCAGCATCATTCGATGAGTCGGACATTGATGCATCCGGTTTCGCCGTCGAGCTGGCCTACTCGGTCTTCTGGTAGTCGATTCGGAGCCGGGACGTCTCCATGGCGTCCCGGCTCCCCTTTTACCCATATCCTTAAGTCCTTAAATGACGGCCCCCTCCGCCGCCGACCTCGCGCTTCGCCTGCGCCGCGCCGCCGAGCGCTCCGCTTCCGGGCTTCGCGCCACGCTCGAAGCGCACGGCTTCGCCGACCTGCCGGCCGGCGGTTGGTCCCTGCTCTGCCTAGTGGCAGAACACGGGACGATTGCGACCGGGGACGCGGCCGCCGCACTCGGCGTGAGTCCCGCGGCCGTGAGTCAAAGCGCCTCGACTCTCCAGAAATTCGGATGGCTCCGGGAACGCAACGGGGCACACGACGCGCGCGTGAGACAACTCGCGCTGGGGACACGCGCTCTCGAGCAGGCCAAAGCGCTGCGGGCGCTGCGCGTCGCGCTCGATGCCGCATGGCGCGAGGCGCTCGGCACGCACGCGCAGCCGCTCGAGCAAGCCTTGCTCGCCTTGGATCGCGCTCTTGCGAAGGAAAGCCTGCCCGCGCGCGCGCGCCGCCATGCATGATTGCGACGCTCTCCTGCCGGCACTGCGGGCGCGAACAGCCCGCCAGCGCCAACTTCTGCGCAGGGTGCGGCCTAGAGTTTCGCTCCACCCGCTTCGGCGAGGAAGCGCCGCCGCCGGTGCCGAGTTGGGAACGCCGCGCGGGATTGCAGGGCAGGTCGGCGATCCGCGTGGTCATGGCCTTGCTCATCGCCCTCGCGGTCTCGATTCCTTTCGCCGTTTTCTCGCCCGACACCGTCGCGACGTGGCTCTTCATCGACGCGATGATTGCCGGAGTGGTGATCGCTTGCGTCGTCCTTGAGCGCGGCGCGCTTGGACCCCTCCTGAAGGCCTCCGGCGGTTTTTGGTTGCTGCTCGCCGTGCCTGCGGCCTACGTCATGCAAGGCCTCGGATGGCTCTGGATGAAGGTATTGGATCGTAGCGACCAGATCTTGGAAGCGGAACCGAGCGAAGCCTGGCTTCCGGTTTGGATGCTGCTGCTCTCGATCGTGGTGGTGCCTGCGCTGTTCGAAGAACTCGCGTTCCGCGGGATATTCCTGCGCAGCGCCCGCCTGTTTCTGCGTCCGCTGCCCGCGCACCTGCTCACTGCAGCCGCCTTCGCCTTGATTCACTTTCAACCGATGGTGCTGCCCTTCCACTTCGCGATGGGACTCGCACTCGGTGGACTCCGGGCCGGCAGCGGAAGCCTATGGCCGCCCATCCTGTTGCACGCAGCGAACAACGCCCTCGCGGCCGGGCTCTTGCCCGGGAGTCCATTCGCGCCGTGATGCGAAAGGATTGGATCGGCCCGATGCTGACCGTGGCGGCGACGGCCGCGTTCGTCATCCTTGCGCATTTCGCCGTGGTGGACGCCGGGCATTTGCGCATCGCGGGCCTGAGTTTGCCCGAGGTTTGCCCCGCGCGAGCTTGGGGTTGGCGCTGCCCCGGCTGCGGACTCACGCGTGCCAGCGTGCAGCTCGCGCGCGGATCCTGGCGCGCGGCTTGGGATACTCACCCGGGCGCCTACGCGCTACTCGGGGTCGTCCTGCTCGAAGCCTCCGCTATGCTTTGGACTCCGCGGACCCGGAGGACCGCGCGCTGGGCGCTCGCCGCCTTGCTCATCTTGCTGTCGCTCGCGTACTGGATCTCATGGAAGAACCGATCGTGATCCTCATCCAACTGGCCCTGTGGGTGGTGTTCGGCATCGCCTGCGCGGCGGTCGCCAACACGCGCGGCCGTAATCCGGTCGGCTGGTTCTTCATCGGAATCATCGGCGGCTGTTTCGCGCTCGCGGTGCTGTTCGTGATCCCGGACCTCAAGAAGGAGACTGCGCTGCGCGAACGTGAGACGCAGCGCCGGCGCCGGCTCGAAGAAGAGCTGATGCAGGAGCGCAGCAAGAACCAGGCCTTCCGCGGACACGCGACGGAACGGCTCGACAACCACGACGAGGCGCTCGGCATCGACACGCGCTCCGCCGCGCCGGGATTGCGCGCTCCGCCGCCCCCGCCGAAACAGATCGACGAAGGCATGCCCGCGCAGGGCTGGTACCACGTGAATGCGGCTCAGGAGAGCATGGGACCCTTCAGCGTGGCGCAGATCCGCGAGTCTTTGCAAGCCGGCAGGATCGTGCGCGAGACTCTGGTCTGGCACGAAAGCATGAGTGATTGGAAACCGCTCCACGAGTCCTTGTTGGCTCCCTTGCTGTCGTGAGCGAACTCGGCGTCCCGGGCACGGTGGTGTTCCAAGGTTTACTCGAAGGGCCGACTGCAGCCTGGAATCCGGATCCGGCCGAGCTCGCAGATGCCTTGCGCGCGCGTGGGCTGCCCGAAGACCTGCTCGAGGTCCTGATCGAAGGCGGACGAGGCATGCTGCAGCCCCGCGAACACGCTTACCCGCGCGCGCAGTTCGCCGCGGAACCGGCGGACGCACTCGGGCTCGCTCTGCAAGATCTCTTCCAAGAGCGCGCTGCAGCAGCGGACGCGTGGTTCTCATCGCTCCGCGCGGTGGAGTACGGCGCGCACGAGCGCAGTGAATCCTTGCTGCAACTCGCCGCCGACGGCGTGCACGTGGTCCGGCGCAGCTCGCCGTGGTCTCCGCCTCCGCCGGATTCCGCCCTCACGCGCCTGCGCCGGAACTGGCCGGTGCTGCTGCTCGCAGGCATTGGCGCGCTGGCGATGATCTGGTTGAAGCGCGACTTCTTGGTCGAACGTTGGAACTACTTCGTCGAAGGCGTCTTCGGCGAGTAGGCTCGAGTTCGATCAGTCCACGTCGAAGGAGATGCCCTGCGCCAGCGGCAGCGTGTCGCCGTAGTTGACGGTGTTGGTCTGCCGACGCATGTAGGCCTTCCAGGCGTCGGAGCCGGATTCGCGGCCGCCGCCGGTTTCTTTCTCGCCGCCGAAGGCGCCGCCGATTTCCGCGCCGCTGGTGCCGATGTTGACGTTGGCGATGCCGCAGTCGGAACCGACCGCGGACAAGAAGCGTTCCGCCGCGCGCACGTCGCGCGAGAAGATCGCCGAAGACAAGCCTTGCGGCACCGAATTGTGCTGCGCGATCGCATCGTCGAGGTCAGCGACCTCGATCAGATAGAGGATCGGCCCGAAGGTTTCCTGCTGCACCACGTCCCACTCATTGCGCGCGCGCGCGATCGCGGGCGTCATGTACCAGCCGCCCTCGCAACCCGCAGGCCTCACGCGCTCGCCGCCGCACAGCACCTCGCCGCCGAGCGCGCGCACCCGCGCCAACGCGGCTTCGGTAGCACGCACCGCGTCTTCGTCGACCAGCGGCCCCATCAGGGTCTTGGCGTCGAGCGGATGGCCGATGCGCACCTTGGCGTAGAGCGCGAGCAGGCGTTCGGTCAGTTTGGCGGCGACCGGTTTGTGCACCAGCACGCGGCGCGTCGAGGTGCAGCGCTGACCGGCGGTGCCGACCGAGCCGAACAGGATCGCGCGCGCCGCCATTTCCAGGTCGGCATCCTCCATAACCACCACTGCGTTGTTGCCGCCGAGTTCGAGGATGCAGCGGCCGAATCGCGCCGCCACCTTCGGACCGACGATGCGGCCCATGCGCGTGGAGCCGGTCGCCGAGACCAGCGGGATGCGCGGATCCGCGGTGAGCGCTTCGCCGACGGTCGCGTCGGGACCGATCACCAGCGAGAAAATTGCGCCGAAGCCTTCCGGCTCGAGCACGCGCGCGGCGACCTTGCTCATGGCGATCGCGGTCAATGGCGTCTTCCAGGACGGCTTCCACAACACCACGTCGCCACAAACGGCGGCGAGGCAGGCGTTCCAAGCCCATACCGCGGCCGGAAAATTGAAGGCGCTGATCACGCCGACCACGCCGAGCGGGTGCCATTGCTCCCGCATCGCGTGTTGCGGTCGCTCGCTCGGCATGGTCAAGCCGTAGAGTTGGCGCGACAGGCCGGTCGCGAAGTCGGCGATGTCGATCGCTTCCTGGACCTCGCCGAGTCCCTCCTGGAGAATCTTTCCCATTTCCAGGCTGACCAGGCGCCCGAGCGGATCCTTGAAGCGCCGGATCTCGTTGCCGACGCGTCGCACCAACTCGCCGCGCTGCGGAGCAGGGAGTTGCCGCCAACGCAGAAAGGCCGCATGGGCGGCGGCGACGGCGCGCTCGTATTCGGCGGCGCCGGCTTGGCGCACGCGGCCGATCTCTTCGCCGGTGGCCGGGCTGCGCACCACCAATTCTTCGCCGCTGCAGCGGATCCACTCTCCCGCATAGGCGCCGTCCTGGACCCCGTCGATGCCAATTTCGCGCAGAAAGGATAGGTCGGAACGGGCGGCGGTCGCGGACATGAACCGAAGATTTTAGGGCAATTGCCAGGCGTAGTCGAAGAAGCCTGCGGCGAGCACGGCGCCGTCGCCCTCTGCGAGCACCTCCGGTCCCCAGACCACGTAGTCGGGATAGCCGACGCCGCTGACGAAGAGACGGAGCGCGTCGCCGAGCCGCGCGCCGCGCGTGCCGGTATCGGAGATCAGGCCGACCAGCCCCAGCGCGTCGTCGGCGCGCGGATAGACGCAGAGTGCGGCGAGGTCGTCGCGGTCCCAGGATTGGCCACCGAGCGTGAGCTGGCCGCGACGGGCGTTGAACGGACAGAAGTCCGGCACCACCTGATTCCATGCGGCGTTGCTGTCCTGATTGCCGTAGAGAATCACGTTGCGCTCGGTCCACCGCCACGGCGCGGCAAGGAACTCTCGGTCGTCCACGACTTCCGGCGTCGCGTTGGCGCGGTACCACCACTGGGAAGCGTCGTAGCGCGCGCGCGCGCGCAGCAGCGCGTCCTCCGCGAGGTCGCCGCGCGTGCCCACCACCATGACGAAGCGGCGGCCGAAGGCGCGCTTGAATGGGCCGCTGCGCGACGGACTCTTCTCGCCCGCAGGAATCGGCTCGTCGGACTGCACGTTGTCGTCGACGCCGTCGAAGATCCAGGCGCGATCGCCTTGGCCACGCTCATCGAGGATCCGGTAGCGACGAACGTTGTCGATCAATGCGATCTCGGTCAAAACTGCTCCGCGCCGTGCCTGGATCCGGCCGGGCTTCGAGTAGTCGAGCAGTTGCTCGATCTCGACCCAATGATGGCGCGAGTCGCTCGCCGGATCCGGCGTGCGAAAGTCCACCTCGCGCACTTCGGTCAACGCGGGCGTGCGCGCGGTCGCGAAGAGTTCGAAGATCGGCGGCCAGTCCACGCACGCGTTGCCCCACCAGTGGCCGGCGCCGGGTTCGACGTGCGAGTCCGGCGTGAGGCCGAGGTCGCGCGTGGCGGCCAGGAGAGCTTCCATCTCGCTCAGAGGGACGTTGTCGTCCTTCTCGCCATGCAGCACGTAGAGCGGCACTCCGCGCAAATTGGGAAGCAAAGAAAGAGTTTCGCTGGCGCCGTCGGCAGCACGCCAGACGGCGTCGCGCGCACCCTTGGGACGCCCGCCGTAACTGTCGAAACTCGCCCAGCCGGCGCTCGGCGCAACCGCCGCCCAACGATCGGCGTCGTTGACCGCGAGGTGCCAAGCTCCGTGTCCGCCCATCGAATGCCCGGTGAGCATCACGCGATCGGATGGCGCGCCGGATTCGCGCAGGGCCTCAGCGAGCACTTCGTAGGCGTCGGCGCGGCCCCAATCCTGCCAGTCGAAGCCATAGGGGCGGCGATTGGTGGGACAAGCCAGGAATAGGGACTCCTTCGCCGCGTAGGCGCGCGCCTGGGAAAGGCAGTCGACGCTCGCGCCGTGCAGGGAGAGCACGAGTCCGTTCGCGACACCGGTGGAGGGCACGGCGGCCCACTTCTGCACGGAACCGTCGATGTCCGACGAGAAGCTGCGTAGCGCGGCGCCGCCGCGCTCGATCACCGGCACCTCGAAGGAACGCCGCGCGAGGGTGCGGCCTTCGGCGTCGCGCACCAACACGATCATCGGCACCGCGCCCGCCACCTCACCGGGCGTGACGATGCGGCTGGTGCGCAAGGGGATGCGTAACTTGGCGAGTCCGAGGCCGGGGATGCCCGGGGCCGTCACGCGCACGAAGCCTTCGATCGGCCGGCGGCCGAGCACGATCACTTCGAGCGGGCCGGTCGGCTCGCGCGATGAGTTGGCGAAAGCCAGGGCCGCGAATTGTTCGCCGAAGAAGCCGGCGAGCAAAGGCGCAACGAGGTCGTCTTCGGGCAAGGGATGCAGGCCCAACTTTGGAGTGGAGAAGGAAAGATCAAAGGATCCGCGAGCCCCGCTCACGAATACGTGGTTCACCCCGGCGCGGAGCGGCACGGGAACGCCGGAAAAGCCATAGCGATAGACGTCGCCGGGAAAAGAGTCACCATTCACCACCAAGCGTGACGCGCCGTCGAGACGCGCGAGCCACACGCCGCTGGCCGAGCAACTCACGGTGGCGAACGCCCAGCCTGCGCCGCGCAGCGGGATGCGATTCCCGTCCCCGGGCTCCACCACGGCCCAGATTGCTTCACCCTCGCTGCCGTTGATCCTCAACCCTGAGGTCGGCGCCGCAGCGTCCGGCGTGAGGAGATGAGTGGCAAAGACCGCATCGGGACTGAACGGGATGCGGCCACTTCGATCGACCGGGGCGAGGCTCAGCCAGGTCCCGATCCGAGGTCCCTCGACCGTGACCGGTTCGCTCCCGAACTCGATCGGATCCTGAGGCAGTGAGGCGTTGCATAACGGCGCGGCAAAGATCAGCGCGAGGGCCGGAATCATGAAGGCATGGTAGGCTGTCTCGATGTTCATCGCGCTGCTCGTGACGGTTCTCCAGGAGCCGGTCAAGGACCTGATCCACGTTCCTGTGGCCTCGGAGTCCGAGTACCGCGCGCTCCACGATCAACTCTCCGACGTGGACGATCACCACTCGGCGCCGAGCGCCGGCTACGCCGTGGCTTATGCGACCGACCTGGAGCAGGAAGCGTTGGCCGCCGCAGGCATCGCCTTCGAGGTGCGGATCGAAGACCTGCAGTCCCATTACGCAGCGCGCGCCGCCGCCGAACTCGGACCGCGCGGACCGGGCGTCGGTTCCATGGGCGGATTCCGAACCCTCGCCGAAATCCTGTCCGAAATGGATCGGCTCGCGGCAGCGTATCCAGCCGTGCTCTCGCCGCGTTTCTCCATCGGCACCTCGCTCGAAGGCCGCGACATCTGGGCCTTCCGCATCAGCACCACGCCGCTGGTCCACGATCCGGCCAAGCCGGTGGCCTGGTTCGACGCGATCCACCACGCGCGCGAACCGATGTCCGGCGAGTCACTGCTGCACTTTGCCGACTGGCTGTGCGCGAACCAGAGCGTCAATCCCGAAGCCGCGCGCGTGATCGCCACGCGCAACGTGCTCGTGATCCCGTGCGTGAATCCGGATGGCTACGAATACAACCGGCAAATCGCGCCTGGCGGAGGCGGGATGTGGCGCAAAAACCGTCGCAACAACGGCGACGGAACCTTCGGCGTGGATTTGAATCGCAACTACGACTGGGAGTGGGGTCCGCAGTGGCCCGGTTCGAGCAGCAACACCAGCAGCGAGACCTATCGCGGCACGGCCCCGTTCAGCGAACCGGAGACGCAGCGCATCCGCGACCTGCTGCCGCTGCAAACGCCGACCTTCAGCATGTCCTGCCACACCCACGGCGACGTGCTGCTCTTCTCCTGGGGCTACAACTCCATCTTCACGCCGGACGATCAGGTCTATCGCGAATACGGCAACGCGATGACCGTCGAGAACGGCTACGACACCGGAACGATCTGGGAACTGCTCTACATCGCCAACGGTGGCAGCGTGGACTATCACTACGGCGAGTACGGCACGATCGCGTTCACTCCCGAAACCGGCAACAGCAACGACGGATTCTGGCCCGCACCGTCTCGCATTCCGGCGCTCTCCGAAGACACACTGCCGATGCACCGCAGCGCTTCGAAGTGGGCGGGCGCCTGGGCGGCGGTGGTCGCCGAAGAATGGACGGAGCTCTCCGGCGACGGCGACCTGGATCGCGAACCTGGCGAGACTTGGGCGCTTGCGCTGCGCATTCGGAACCAAGGTGTGATGCCTCTGAACGGCACCGTTTCGCTCGCCTCCTCGGCCGCGCAAGTGCAGGTGAGCGGTGGACCGCTGGTGATCAGCGCAGCGCCGCGCACCGAAGCCTTGGCCGGCTCCTTCACCCTCGTCTTCGATCCGCAAGCCGCCGTCGGAGTGGCCTACACGCTCGATCTTGGACTCGACTACGAAGGCTTCCCCAGCAGCGAGACCCTCGAAATCTTGCTCGGCGGCGTGCGCGTGCTCGCGCGCGACGACATGGAGTCCGGCAGTTGGGGTTGGACCGCGAACAACGCGACCAACTGGTCCTGGGAACGCGCCGTGCCTCAGGCCACCTCCACCGGCGGCCAAACCGCACAGCCCGGAAGCGACCACTCGCCGAGCGGCACGCTCTGCTGGGTGACGGGCGCCGCAGCCGGCTCCTCGGTCGGCGCCAACGACGTGGACGGCACCGCCGTGCTCACCAGCGCAGTGATGAACCTTTCGGAGTTCGCCAACGTCGAACTCGCGTACTGGCGCTGGTTCGCCAACCTGCCCGGCGGTCCGCTCGACGATCGCTTCCGCGCCGAGGTCAGCCCCGATGGCGGCGCCAACTGGTTCTCCCTCGAGGAAAGCACGCACGACAACCAGTGGAGCGAACGCGTTTTTGCCTTGGAGAACGCGATTCCGCTGACCAACCGGGTCGTGATCCGCTTCGTCGTCGCCGACGACCCGAACAACGACATCACCGAAGGCCTGGTGGACGACCTCGAACTGCGCACCCGCAGCGCGGAGCCGACGCTCTTCCTCTACGGTCCGGCTCAGGCCGGCGCCGACGCGAGCTTCTTCGTCGGCGGCGTGCCGAACGAGCGCTTCGATCTAGCCTGGTCCTCTTCACGCACCGCCGGCAGCCCGGTCGGCGGCATCGCGGGAGCCTTCCAACTCGGCGGCCACTACCGGCTGTTCGCCACCGGGCTCTGCGGCAGCGATGGTCTCGGCAGCAAGGCGCTGGTGTTCCCGCCCGGAGCCGCCGGCCGCACGCTGCACTTCCAAGGCGTCGCCGCGCTCGGCACGCCGGAAGCCGCCTTCACCAACGCGCTCACCCTGGCCTTCCCGTAGGCCGCCGTGCGCGTCATCACCTGGAACGTCAATTCGCTCCGCACGCGCTTGGAGCGCGTGCTCGGTGTGCTCGAAAGGCACCAACCGGACCTGCTCTGCCTGCAAGAGACCAAGGTCACGGATGATCTCTTCCCGCACGCCGCGCTCGCTGCCGCCGGATGGCGTGCGGCGACTTTCGGACAGAAGACCTACAACGGCGTCGCGCTGATCACGCGAGCCGGCGTCGAATTGAAGGACGTGCAGCGCGGCTTCCCCGGCGATCCGATTCCCGAACAAGCACGCGTGATCTCCGCGCAACTCGGCAGCATGCGCGTGCTCAACCTTTACGTCGTGAACGGGCAAGCGCTCGACAGCGAGAAATATGCGATCAAATTGCGCTGGCTCGACGCCCTCGCGGACTGGCTGCGCGACGCGCACGATCCCGCGCAACCCATGGTGATGGTCGGCGACTACAACGTCGCCCCCCGCGACGAAGACGTCCATGACCCGGAAGCCTGGAAGGATCAAGTGCTCTGCTCCGGTCCCGAGCGGGACCGGCTGCGCGCGCTCCAGTCCTGGGGTCTCGCGGACCTGTTCCGTCTCCACCATCAGGGTCCTGAGCATCACACCTGGTGGGATTACCGTGGGGGCGCCTTTGCCCGGGGCCATGGCCTGCGGATCGACCTGGTCTTGGGGACCGGCCCCGCGGCGGCGGCTTGCGCTGCGGTGAGCATCGACCGCGAGGAGCGCAAGCAGGGCTCCTGGGAGTCCAAACCCTCCGACCACGCGCCCGTCCTGGCCGATTTCGGCGGTTAGAGGATTCCTGGCCCGGGAAGGTTCAAGCCCGCTGCGCTCCGGGCCGATAACGGGTACGACGCCTTCACCTTCCAGAAGTACTCGGTCGAAGGCCCGAATCCCAGAAACGAACAGAACACCATGAAGAAGCGCAACTCAGGTTTCACGATCATCGAAATGTTGATCGTAGTGACGATTCTGGTCTGACCGAGATGTTTGATCG
>JAQBVK010000064.1 GCA_027623585.1 Planctomycetota bacterium | reverse complement strand
CCCCGGCCCGCTCGGTGCGTTCGGTTGCTCCGAACTAGTTGCCGGCCTTCGTCACTTCGATCGCCTTCTCCGGCGCTTGGAAGGCGTTCATCGCTTCGGTCATGCTCGTCAGGAGACCGCGAGTCTCCTTGAGCAGCGCCTTGTGCACCAGGTACTGCTGATGCATTTCGGCCGGCATGTTCGCGAAGACTTCGGGCGCCTTCTGCGCGGCTTCCATCATCATGGCATCAATGTGATCCAGAGCGTCGAGGCTCTCGGCGATCGCCAGCACGGTTTCCGGCATCAGGCCGATCATCGGGTTCTCCGCCGCGACCGAGTTGAAGCCGACGCGGATCGCGTTCTTCTCCGTCGCGCCGAGCTCCGTGAGTTCAGTGCGCGCGGTCGCGAACTCCGCCTGCAAGGCGCCGAGTTTGGCGGCCATGCTGATGCTGCAGGAAGCGGCCTTCTCAGAGCATGCCGACTTTGCGGCGCTTTCTGAGCATTCCGCCTTCGAGACGCTTTCCGAGCACTCCGCCTTCATCGCCGCGCATTCCGACTCCGCACTCACGGTGACGGCCTTCGCATCGCAAGACTTCGCACCCGAGCAAGCGCCCGAGGCGTAGCCCGTCAGCTGCTGCAGGTTGGCGAAGGTGTACTGGTAGGCCTGACCCAAGTTGACCAGTTCGGGGTACTTCTCGGCCATGCCGGGTTGCGACAGCGGGCAATTCTCCGCGTTGGCTTCGCAGGAGGCGCCGACGTAGCTGACCACTTCGTGGACCACGCTCATGGTCTTGTCCATGCGTGAGCCAACCGGGCAGCTCTGCGAAACGTTGGCGACGCGCACGGCGACGGCCGCACGTTGATCCTCGGTGGCGGAGGCAGCCTTTTCAGCCGCCGCGTCCCAGCGCGTCAGCAAGTCGTTGCACTTCTTGGCGACCGGGCAGTTCTCGGCCATCTGCTGCGCGAACTCGCACTGGCCGGAGGACGCTTGCTTCGAAGCCGAGCACTCGGCTTCGTTCTGGGCGAAGAGGCTGCCGCTGAACGCCAAGCAGGCGACGGCGACGGACAAAAGGTGATTCTTGGTCATGATGGGTGTCTTGAACGGTTGGGTGGGATTGCCCGGCGAGCGGGCGTCAAGGTCTGCGATCAGCGTCCGTAGAGAAGACGGAGGTAATCGCGGAAGTGGGTGAGGTTGCGCGCCATGGCGGCGCGCTCGCCCCCCGCGCGGAACAGGAGCATCGAGCCCTGCGCCACCGAGAGGAAGTAATCGCCCAAGCCCGCGGCGTCGAAGGCCGCGTCGGGGCAGTGGCGTGCTTTCGCAGCGACGAGGTCGGCGCTCAAAAGAGCCGTGAATTGCGTGAAGGTGCCGTGACACAGTTCCCGCAGTTCGGGGTGCGTGTCCCAGATCTCCTGGGCCAAAGCGCCGACGAGGCAGCCCTTCGACTCCGGCGCCTGCATGCTGGCCACGCCGCAATCCATGATGGCGTGCACGCGCTCCAGCGGATCTTCGATGGTCTCAGCCGCCGCCATGAAGCGAGCGCCCTGACGCTCGGCGAAGCGCTTCAGCAGCACCTTGCCGAGGTCCTCCTTCTGGGCGAAGTAATGAAAGAAACTGCCCTTCGTCACTCCGGCGGCGGCGCAGATGGCGTCCACCGAAGTGGCGCCGTAGCCCCGGGTCAGCATCAATTCCTCGGCCGCGTCCAGAAGCTTGGTCTGGGTGGCCGGGACGGCAGCGGGGGCCTGCATGACTCCAGCATACCTACCAGTTGGTATGCCGCTAAGTCTTCAGCAGGATCTGCCTAAAGCCTTGTAATAAAAGTGGTTACAGCGGAGCGTGGCGCGGACGTTCACTCCACCGGGAGTTGCACCCACAGCAGATCGCGGCCGCGGCGCGCCCCGAACTCGAGGAGTTTGCCGTCGGCGCTGAAGCGGAGGGCGTGCACCTCGTCGTAGACCGGGCCGACGCCCTCGTCGAGCAGCACCTGCCAACCTTCGGCGCTGCGCGCGCGGGCGGCGACGTGCTGCGAATCCGGAGAGAAGAAGGGCCGCACCACGCGCCACCAATCGCCGCCGAGCTTGTAGGCGTCGACCACCATGAAGCATTTGGAGCCGGCGTCGGCCAAGGCCTTCTCGTCCTCGTTGATGCCCAATGCGCCGTCCATCCATGCGTTGTCGAGATACCAATCGCTGGAGGCCTCCTCCGCCCCGTCGTTTGCGGCCACCACCACGCGCTTTCCGTCGGGGCTGATGGACGGTGTTCCCATGCCGTCGTAGAAGCCCGGGACGACGGTTGCATTGAAGATCAACGCCGTGCGGCCGCGGATGCGCGCGAGGTAGGCCATGGAGCCGTCGGATCCGAGCGCGGGCGCGCCCACGGACTCATAGCCGTCGCCGTAGCTCTTCTTCGGCGTGAAGATGCGCATTTCGCCCCAATCTTCCATCGCCGCCCAAGCCGCGATCTTGCCGTCCGGACTCCAAGTGAAGCCGGAGGCGAAGTCGTAAGGGCCGTACTCTTTGCCGTCCACCACCGCCATGAAGCGACTGGGCTTCTGCGCCAGGGATCCCAGGTGCTTGCCGTTGGTGCTCCACTGCGGTTCGCGCCACGGCGGCTCGGTGTAGCCGCCCGCCTTCTTGTTGCCCCAGCTGCAGGTGTACTCGCCGCCCTCGTGACCGCCGAGCGAGTCCACCGTCACGTCCTTGCCGGTCCAGACCGCGTAGTCGTCGCCGACGGGGGCGAAGCAGGGGTCGCCGATCCAGTCGGCCTTCTTCACGCGCTTGCCGTCGAGCATGAGTTCCCATTCATCACGATCCTTCTTGCCGCGATCGCCCCAAGCCCACGCAACGTGCTTGCCATCGGCGGAGAATCGAGGAATTCGGACCTGATGGTGCGTCTCGGTGGCCTCGCCATCCAGCAGAATCAGCGCGCGGCCGGCGACGGAATACACCGCGACGGCGGCCCGGCTGCCGTCCGGCGCGAAGGCCGGGAACAGCGCGGCTTCGGCGTATTCTTCCTGAATGGTGAAGAGAATCCGCTCGATCGCCTTGAGCCGCGCGATCTCCGGAGGCGGCGGCGGTGCGGCTTCCGCCGACTCTTGCCAGTGCGCTAGAAGAATCAGCTCAGCGAGCATGGCCCTAGGTTATCCAACTCCGTCGGACTCGCGCCTTCAATCGGAAGGTAAGTGCCGGGGATGCGCCAATGTTGCGGCGCGGCCTCGGTGATCGCGCGCGCGCGCGCGGCGTCGTCGGCGATCTGCGCGCGGAGGGCTTCAGGATTGGGGAAAGATTGTTCCCCGCGCAGGCGCTCGAGGAAGAAAATCTCGAGATCGCGGCCGTAGAGATCGCCGGCGCCGTCGAGCAGATGCGCTTCCACGACCTCCTCGCCGCCGCCAAAGGTCGGCTTGGTGCCGATGTTGACCACGGTCGGTTGCAGAACGCCGGCGAGCAAAGCAAAGGCGGCGTAGACGCCTTCCGGCGGATGCAACTCATGATGCAGGTCGAGGTTGGCGGTGGGGAAGCCGAGCGATTTCCCGCGTCCGTCGCCGCGCACCACCGTGCCGAGCACGCTCACCGGGCGGCCGAGCATGACGGCGGCGTTGTGCAGATCGCCCAGACTCACCGCCTCGCGCACCGCGCTGCTCGAGACCGCGCGTCCGCCGAGTCGCAGCGGCGGCACCTCGACGATGCCGAAGCCGAGCTCCTTCGCGAGCGGCGTCAACGACGCCGGATTGCCGCCGCGATCGCGGCCGAATTTGGAATCGAATCCGAACACCAATTCGCGCAACCCTAATCCTTCGATCAATACGCGGCGCACGAACTCCTCCGCCGTCAAGGCGCGCAACTCCGCCGTGAACTCCAGCACCAGCGTCGCTGCGATCCCGGCGCGCTCGAACAACAACAGTCGGTGCGCCAAACTCGTCACCGTCGCCGGCGCGCGACCCAACAGCACCTCTTTCGGATGACCGGCGAAGGTCACCATCACCGGCTGCACGCCCAAGCCTTGCGCGCGCTCGACCACGCGCCGCAGCACCACGAAGTGGCCGAGGTGCACGCCGTCGAAGACGCCGACCGTTGCCGCGCAACCCTCCGCGCGTCGCGCGTCGGGAAGCGCCTCGAAGCCCCTAAGAACTCGCAAGTTTCTCGCGGTAGCGGTCGACCAATTCTTCCAGCGCCGGCGCGTTTCGCGTTTTGTCGGCGGGAGTCATCCGGTCCGTGAACAGCACGCCGTCGAGGTGATCGAACTCGTGCAGGAAGATCCGCGCATCCCAGTCCTCCAACTCCAGCGTGACCGGAGCGCCGTCGAGACCCTGTGCTTCGATCTTCACTGCGATCGGCCGATCGATCTGTCCGTAGATCGCCGGAAAGGACAAGCAGCCCTCGCGCCCGGGTTCGATCACGCGGCTCTTCCACGCAATCTTGGGGTTGCACAGGACGATTTCGAGGTCCGCCTCCTCCGCCTTGCCGGTGGGGTTGTAGACCAGCAGTCGCCGATTGATGCCGACCTGAGGAGCCGCCAGCCCCACGCCTTCGGTGCGGTACATGGCCTCGAACATGGCGCGCGCGGTCGCCGCCAGTTCCGCGTCGAAGACCTCGACCGGGGCGTTCTTCGCGCGGAGGCGCGGATCCGGGTACAGGACGACGTCCATCGGCTATCCTCCCTATCTTAGGACCAGGCGCTCTGGACTCCCGCGCCCACACCGGATGAACCTTCAGAAGCACCTCGATCGGGCCGCGCAGTCCCTCCAGAACGGGCAAGCCGACTTTGCGGCGGAGCTCTGTGACCAGGTCCTCGACTTCGCGCCCGGTGAACGGCGTGCTGCCGAACTCTTCGCTCAGGCGGCGTTAGCGCTGGCGGAGAAGCCTTCGCTCATCAGCAAACTCGGCGCCATGAGTGGCGGTCTGGCGGCGAAATTCAGCCGCCTCACGCGCAATCCGGACGCCGAAGCGCGCCAGATGCGCCGCGCTTTTTTGAAGAATCCGAACGATTTGGCGAAGGGGATCGCCTGGGGTGACGCGCTCGAGCGCGCGGGTTACGCCGGGGCTGCGCTGGGCGCCTTCGGCGGACTCTCCGAGCGGAGTGGGGAGGCCGCGAAACGCGCCGGAGTGTTGGCGGCCGCGCAGGGCGAGGTGGAGGCAGCGCTGGACTACTACGAAATGGCGCTGAAGGTCAATCCCCGCGACACCGAAGCGATGCGCGCGCGCAAGAACCTGGCCGCCGAGAAGGCCCTCCGCGCGCGGCCGAAGGACGGCGGGGGAAGCGGCCTGGACACCGAGGCCTTCCTGCGTGCCGCCCGTGGCGAGCCCCTCGAGGGCGACGGCAGGTAGCGCTCCGGCTACCCCTTGCCTCCGGCTCGGCAAGCCTTAGAATGGTCGGCCCACTTCGAGGAGAATCCCTCCCGAGACATGCCGAACACTCCGACTGCCCGCGCTGAACTGCGCAAGAGCCTCAAGCGCCGCGAACACAACCGTGGTCGCCGGTCTGCCATGCGAACCTGGATCAAGCGGACGCTGGAGGCGATCGAGGAGAACAACCTGCCGGAAGCCGAGCGCTACCTGCAGTTGTCGACCAAGTTGATCGACAAGAACGTGAAGTGGAATCAGCTGCACGCCAACACGGCGGCGCGCAAGAAGTCCCAGCTGGCCCGCGCGGTCCAGGGTCTGCGGACTGCGGGCCAACCGGCTTAGGTTTCGGCACGCCTGTGGCGTGCGAGGGGCATCAGCCTCCGAGAACCTTGGTGTAGCGGTAGTAGACCTCCAGCATCAGCGCGCAGAGCGCGGTGCTGTAGATCCGGCCACCTTCTTCACCCCAGGCGTCCACCGGATCCCAGGAACCGTGGAAGTTGTCCGGCTGCGCGCTCCGGCGCTGGGTCGGCACCAAGGCCCGGCCGAGCGCTTTCTCCCAGTCGCGCCACGCCGAGCCGCCCCACTGGTTGATCGCGTAGGTTGCGTAGTACCAGTAGTAGAAGTCAACGGCGCCGCGGTCGTCGTCCCAGCGCGGCGGCTTGGCACGCAGCAAGTCGGCCTGCTTGCGGAGTTCGTCGTAACGCGGGTGATCTTCCCAGCGCTTCAAGGCGCCGGCGTCTGACATGAAGATGCGGCAAAGCAGGGAGACCGCGGTCAGGGCTTCGGACTTCTCAGCGGGGAATCGATCACCTTTTCCGATCGGGCGAGAGGGAAGCGAACCGGGGCCGCCGCCGTCTTCGCCCCAGGCGTAGCCCGTGCGGCCGGTCGCCGGATCAGTCATGGAGTCGAACCACGCGGCGGCGCCGTCGAAGCAGCTTTTGTCCACCGCGAGTCCACCTTCTTGCGCACTCTTCAACGCGAACACCATCCAGCCGGTGATCGAGGTGTCGTTGTCGCCGTTCGGCGCGAGCTGATAGCGCCACGCGCCGTAGGGGTTGCGCGCCTTCACCAGCACCGACACCGCGCGTTCGGCCGGCTTCTTCAGCGCAATGCTGCGGCCACTCAATCGATAGGCTTCGCACAGCGCAAGCGTGGCGATCGCTTGGTTGTAGAGCGTGGGATTGCCGACCTCGCCTCCGAACAAACCATCCTCTTGCTGCACGGCGCGCAGCCATTCGATGCCGCTTGCGACCTGTTGCCTGAAGCGGCCTTCGCTCATGGTGTTGCCGTCGCCGAGGAAGGCGAGCACCGCGAGCCCAGTCAAGCCGACGTCGACCACGGGGCTTCCGCGGCCGTCGCTCGAGGCCTGCTGCGGATAGCGGTCGTAGATCATGAACTCGTCGGCGTCCCACTGGCCGTCAGGCGACTGGTGATCGGCAAGCCACTGCAGCGCATCCGCCAAGGCTTGCTGCATCGGGGGAGGGCTGCCGCTCTTGCCGCTGCCCGCAGGTCCGCCGAACTTGCCACCGGGAGGACCGCCGATGCCGAGCACGTTCAGGCCTTCTGTGAAGGTCTCGAAGACCGCGTCCGAGAGTTGGTCGGGATCCCCGGCGTCGACGTAGTCGGTGGGATCCGCATCGAGCGGCACGTCGACCACCGTCGGATCGAGGATCGGCGTCGGATCCACCGGCGTCGGCGGCTCCACCGGATCTTCGATCACCGGCGGCGGCAACGGCGCGTCCACGGTCAGCACCGGCACTTCGATGTGCTCGCGCGTGAGCAGCATCACGCTTGCGAGCACGAAGCCGATCATGACGTGCACCAGCAAGGAGGCGAGCAAGTACGGGG
Source organism: Planctomycetota bacterium (assembly GCA_027623585.1). Taxonomy (GTDB): domain Bacteria; phylum Planctomycetota; class UBA1135; order UBA1135; family UBA1135; genus JAQBVK01. The sequence continues at coordinate 3,273 of JAQBVK010000064.1, read as the reverse complement.
CGCGTCGGACGTGCTCCGCGAGAACTTCGTTGAAGGATTCGGCGTGCATCTCGGTAGGAGAACGCGCCGCCCTCGCTCCGGTTCGCCGGGAATGCAAGAAGCCCGGGGCTTCGCGGCCCCGGGCTTCTTGGGAAGGATTTCCGCGCGCCTAGCGGGCGCCCAGCACCTTCGCGTAGCGGTAGTAGACCTCGAGGATCAGGGCGCCGGTCGCAGTGCTGTAGACGCGGCCGCCTTCTTCGCCCCAGGCATCGGCCGGATCCCACGATCCGTAGAAGTTGTCCTTCTTGTCCGGGGTGTCACGCCGCTGGTTCGGGACCAGCGCGCTGCCGATTGCCTTCTCCCAGTTCTTCCAGTGCTGATCGCCCCACTGGTTCATCGCGAAGGTCGCGTAGTACCAGTAGTAGAGGTCGATCGAGCCGTCCTGGTCCCACTTCGGCAACTTGGCCGCGATCAGGTCGGCGTTTTTCTTCATCATGTCGTAGTTGGGGTGATCCTTCCACGACTTGACCGTCTTGGTGTCGGTCATGAAGATGCGGCTCAGCAGCGCGACCGCGGTCAGCGACTCCGACTTCTCAGCCGGGAACTTCTCCATCATGTGGATCGGGCGCGAGGGCAGCGAGCCGGGGCCGCCGCCGCCGTCACCCCAGGCGTAGCCGACCCGTCCAGAGTTCTTGTCCTCCATCGAGTCGAACCAGGCCTGCGCGCCGTCGTAGGCGCCCTTGTCCACCTGCACCTTGCAGTCCTCGGCGGTCTTTAGCGCGAAGATCATCCATCCAGTGATGGAGGAGTCGTTGTCGCCGTTCGGCTCGAGCTGGTAGCGCCACGCGCCGTAGTTGTTGCGCGAGTTGACGATGATCTTCACCGCCTCTTTGAGCGGCTTCATCAGCGTCGGCGGCCTGCCGGCGAAGTAGGTCGCCTCGCCCATCGCCATGGTGGCGATCGAGTGGTTGTAGAGCGTCGGGTTGCCGACCTCTTCTCCAAACAATCCGTCATCGCGCTGGTTGTCGCGCAGCCAGGTGATGCCCTTCGCCACGGTCTCGCGGTACGGCCCGTCTTGCAGGTTGTTGCCGTTGCCGAGGAAGGCGAGCAGCGCGAGGCCGGTCAGGCCGACGTCCACCACCGCGTTGCCCTTGCCATCACTGGGCGGTTGATCGGGATAGATGTCGTACACCGGGAACTCGTCGGCATCCCAGAAGCCGGTCGGCGCCTGGTGATCGTGCAGCCACTTGAGCGCGTCGGCCACGGCTTGCTCGGTCTGGCTGCCGCCGCGGCGTCCGCCACGACCACCTCGTCCGCCGTACTTGCCGCCCGCGCCGCCACCCAGACCGACCGCGTTGTTCCACGAGTCGCTGTCGAAGGCCGCGTCGGCGGTGAAGTCCGGATCGCCGGTTTCTTCGAGCATCTCCTGCTCGGTGGTTTCCTCGATCTCGGATTCCTGCACCACCGGCTCTTCCACGATTTCCTCTTCGGGAGGCGGCGGCGGCTCCTCTTCCTCCTCCACGTCGGGCGGCGGCGGCGGGAGCGTTGCGGTGATGGTGGGGACCTGCTCGTCCGGCCGCGTCAGCAGCATGATGCTGGCGAGAATGAATCCGATCAGAGCGTGGATCAGCGCCGAGGCAAGCAGGTAGGGCGCCCGCTTGAGTTGCTCGGCCAGAACATCGTTGAAGCTCTGCTGGTGGTCCCGCGGGTGATAGTGGGTCTCGACGGGTAGGTGGGTCTCCGACATGGCTCTGTGGGGTCAACGGGGCGGGCCGGGGCTGGTTCAAGCCGCCGGGCGGAATTCCCGCCGGACCCAGGATTCTAGCGGCCTGCGCGGGCCGGGCTTCCCGACTTCTGGCCTGGAATCGGTCTAGAACTCGGTTTCGCGGGGAGAGGGGCGCTCACCGAAAAAGCCGACCATGAGGGGCTCCAGTTCCGGGAGAAACCAGGTGTAGGAACTGCGGAGCAGGGACTCGGCCTCCCCGGCAACGAGAGTGTCGCCCCGCCGCTGACGGAGCTCCACGGCGATGCGGGTCTGAGCCTCTTCGAAGCCAATCGTCCGTGCTGGGCTGCGCTCGAGCACGACGAAGAACAGTCCTCCCAGATTCGGGATGGTTTCGACCGCGCTGACGGCGCCGACCTCGGCGTTCAGAAGAAAGTCGAGGATCTCCGTGCGCAGATTCTTCTCCGCGGGATCACCGCGGCTGGCCTGCGCCGATTGCGCTGCGGCGACCGCGTCGGCGAGGCTGATCGTGCCGGCCTCAAGCGCTGCGGCCGCGGCCTGTGCGCGCGCAAGCCCGGGACCCGACGCGTTGTCGTGGAACTGGAGCACCTGCCACGCGAGTTGGAAACCTTGCTCCCAGAGCTCAGGATGCTGATCGAAGGCCTCTCGGATCTCGAAAGGCGGCACCGTGAGGAGACCGCGGAATCCTTCGAGCGGTGACGGTTGTTGCCCGGTCACGACGCCGCGCCAGGTGATCCTCACCAATTCGGCCTTCACCGTGTTGCGGAAACTGGTCACGGTGTGACCCAAGCCGCGGAGGTACTCCTCGAAGCGTGCTCTTGAGCCGTAGAGTTCGATCTGCCGCTCCATGTGAAGGCTGACCTGCGGTTCGAGCAGAGACTCGTCCATGCCCAGCCGTCGGAATCCCTCCAAGGCGATCAGGTCAAAAATGAGATCGATCAGGGCGCGCGAGCGAGCGGCGCTCACGTCCTGCGGCCCATCGGGCTGTCGCATGATGCGATATGCGCGCTCCTCGACCATGGAGAGCGTGACGAGTTCTTCGTTCAGGATGAAGAGCACCTGCTCGACCTGGACGGTTTGACCGGCGGCCAGGGCATCCCAGACCGTGGCCGGCTCCTCGCCTTGCGGGGTGGCGAGTGCGGCAAGCAGGAGGAGAGGGAGCAAGCTCATGGTTGGGCGGGCAGATTACGGACGGCGCCGAGCTGCGGGCCGTGATTTTCCCTTGGCCGGGCTCGGCGTACAACCCGTGGCCACCTTGTAAACGTGATCGAGCACCTGGGCCGGGCTGGCGCTGGCATTGGGCAACATCCACAACGCCCGGCGCACCGAGAGCACGCGCAAATCGGCGCCGAGCCGGCTCAAGGCGCGTTCGAAGGCCTTGGCGTCGCGCATGGTGCAATTGAGGTGGTCGTCCACGCGTTGGAGCGCGTCCAGACCCATGGCGCCCAGCTGGTGCTTCAGCAGGGAGAGGCGTCCGAGGCTGGTGAGTTCCTCGGGCGGCGGGCCGAAGCGGTCGCGCAGCGCATCGAGCGTCGCTTCGAGGTCCTCCG
>JAQBVK010000063.1 GCA_027623585.1 Planctomycetota bacterium | reverse complement strand
GCTCGCGGCCCGCGAGCACCGCGCGCCGCATCTTGGCGGCCCAGCGCGGCGAGTAGCCGGCGGCGCGGCACCACTCTGCCGTCTGCTCGAGGCTGCGCGCGAACAGAGGGGCCTCGCCGATCACCGGCGGATTCTACTGTTCCGGCTCCTGCTCCCCCGCCTGCCCGGGAGTTTCCGCCTCCGAGAGGCGCCGAGTGCGTTTCATCGCCTCCCGCAAGAGGAACTCGATCTGTGCGTTCAGGCTGCGCAAGTCCTCGTCCGCCCAACGCCGCAGGGCGTCGTGCACCCGCGGGTCCAGGCGGACCAGGAATTCTTTGCGCTTCGCCAACGGATCGCTCCCGTGGGGTTTAGTTGTAGAGGCTGCCGGTGTTCACCACAGGTTGGGTGGCGCGGTCGGAGCACAGCACCACCAGGAGGTTGGAGACCATGGCGGCCTTGCGCTCCTCGTCGAGGTGGAGGACGTTCTTGCTGCTGAGCGCGTTGATCGCCATCTCAACCATGCCGACGGCGCCGTCCACGATCTTGCGCCGTGCCGCGATGATCGCATCGGCTTGCTGGCGTTGCAGCATGGCACTGGCGATTTCCGGCGCGTAGGCGAGGTGGCTGATGCGCGCCTCGATCACTTCCACGCCTGCCTTGGCTAGGCGCTCCTGCACCTCGATCTTGAGTTCATTCGCAATCTGCTGCGGATGACTGCGCAGAGCGACCTCGTGCTCGTGATCGTCCTCTGAGAAGGTGTCATAGGGATAGCGTGTGGCGAGGTTACGCAGCGCCGCTTCGCTCTGCACCTCGACGTAGTGCTCGAAACTGTCCACCTCGAACACCGCCTCGGCGGTGTCGACAACGCGCCACACCACCACCGCTCCGATCTCGATCGGGTTGCCGAGCCGGTCGTTGACCTTCAACTTGTCACAGTCGAAGTTGCGGATGCGCACCGAGATCTTGCGCTTCGTAGTGAAAGGATTCACCCACCAGAGTCCGTCCTGGTGCACGGTGCCGCAGTAGCGGCCGAAGAGTTGAATCACGCGCGCTTCGTTCGGCGCGACTGCGATCAGGCCACCGAGCCAGATCAAGGCGACCAGCAGCAACACCAGCGACGCGATCTTGAGTGGCACCGGGGCGATCGCAAGACCGGTGATGCCCGCCGCGATCATGAGCGGGATTTCCAGCAGCAGAACCGGCAGGCCGGGGCGCGGCTTGAGCGGGAGTTCACGGATGAGAGAGGCGTCCGACATCGTTGTGATATCATACGGATACCGAATCAAGGCGTTGGCACCCCTTTTCCGCAGAGCTTCGACGGCTTCTCCACAGCCTTTCAACCGGCTGCGGAAACCCCAGGGCTAGTGCTTGATAGGTCCTGAGGCGCTTCATATTGTGGGACCTCCCCCGTAGGTCCCCTCGGCCTGCGGGGGCTCAGCGTCCCGAATGCTGCAACTGCTGACCCCGCAAGGACTTGCGAGTCGGCGCAGCCTTCCGGGGCGGTCCCTGTAACCCGATAGCGACCGATTTGAGCCCCGCCCGATGGATTCCGTTGCCTCCTTGAAGCCTTCCGCCGGCTCCGCCGTCACCACCCCCCCCACCTCTCCCGTCACCGGCAGCCGCATGCAGGTGCAGAAGCGAAATGGCTCGCTCGAGCCGGTGGACCTCAACAAGATCGTGCGCGCCGTGGAGCGCTGCGCCAAGGGTCTCGACGACGTGGATCCGATGCGCGTCGCCACCCGCACCATCAGCGGCCTCTACGACGGCGCCACCACCGCCGAGCTCGACCGCCTCTCGATCCAAACCGCCGCCGCGTTGACGGCCGAGGAGCCGCAATACTCGCGCCTCGCCGCGCGTCTGCTGTCGATGTACATCGACAAGGAAGTTCGCACTCAGGACATCATGTCCTTTCACCAATCGGTGGAGTTCGGTTTTCGCGCCGGCTTGATCGGCGAGAGCACGCACGCCTTCGTGCAAGCCAACCGGCGCAAACTCGATGACGCCATCGAGCGGAACCGCGCGGAACGCTTCGCGTACTTCGGATTGCGCACGGTCTACGACCGTTACTTGCTCAAGAACCCGGAGACCCGGAAGGTCATCGAGACCTCCCAATACTTCTTCATGCGCGTGGCCTGCGGCCTCTCTGAAAATCCGCAAGAGGCGATCGATTTCTATCGCTTGATCTCCTCGCTGGAGTACATGCCGAGCAGCCCGACGCTGTTCAACTCGGGCACGCAACGCACGCAACTCTCCTCCTGTTATCTGCTCGACTCTCCGCTCGACGACCTCGAATCGATCTACTCGCGCTACACCGACATCGCCAAGCTGTCGAAGTTTGCCGGCGGCATCGGCCTGTCGTACTCACGCGTGCGCGCGCAGGGCTCGCTGATCCAAGGCACCAACGGCCACAGCAACGGCATCGTGCCGTTCTTGAAGACGCTGGACTCCTCGGTCGCTGCGGTCAACCAGGGCGGCCGCCGCAAAGGCGCCGCCTGCGTTTACCTCGAAACCTGGCACGCCGACATCGAGGACTTCCTCGAATTGCGCGAGAACACCGGCGACGAGTCGCGCCGCACGCACAATCTGAACCTCTCGAACTGGATCCCCGACCTGTTCATGAAACGGGTCAAGGAGAACGGCACCTGGTCGCTGTTCGATCCGAAGACCACTCCGCACTTCACCGATCTGTTCGGCGAGGAGTTCGAGAAAGCCTACGTCGAAGCCGAATCCAAGCAACTCTACCGCAAGCAAGTCAAGGCCCGCGACCTCTACTCGCGCATGATGCGCACGCTCGCGCAGACCGGCAACGGTTGGATGACCTTCAAGGACCACTCCAACCGCAAGTGCAACCAGACCGGCAAGAGCGGCGAGACCGTGCACCTCTCCAACTTGTGCACCGAGATCATCGAGGTGACCAGCAAGGACGAGATCGCGGTTTGCAACCTCGGCTCGATCAACCTGCAACGCATGGTGCGAAACGGCGAGGTGGATTACGCGCGCATCGGCGAGGTCGTGCGCACCGCGATCCGCTTCCTCGACCGCGTGATCGACATCAACTACTACCCGACCGACAGCGCGGCGAAGTCGAACTCGCGTTGGCGGCCGATCGGCTTCGGCGTGATGGGCCTCGCCGACGTCTTCTTCCAACTGCATAAGCCTTTCGACTCGGCCGAGGCCAGCGCGATCAGCGCGCGCATTCAGGAGGAGATCTACTACCACGCCCTATGCGCCTCGAACGAGCTCGCGCAGGAGCAGGGCGCGCACCCCAACTTCGCCGAGACCCGTGCCTTCGACGGCGTCTTGCAATGCGATCTCTGGGACGTCCAGCCCTCGCAGCCGGAGCGCTTCGACGCTCTGCGCGCCAAGATCAAGGAACACGGCCTGCGCAACTCGTTGATGATCGCGATCGCGCCGACCGCGACGATCGCCTCGATCTGCGGTTGTTACGAGTGCATCGAGCCGCAAGTCTCCAACCTGTTCAAGCGCGAAACCCTCTCCGGCGACTTCCTCCAAATCAACCAGTACCTAGTCGAAGATCTCAAGGCGCATGGGCTATGGACCGAATCGATCCGCGGCCGCATCAAGCGTGAAGAAGGCTCCGTGCAGGCGATCGAAGAGATCCCGGCCGACATTCGCGCGCTCTATCTCACCGCCTGGGAACTCCCGCAGCGCGCGCTGATCGACATGGCGGCCGCGCGCGGTCCCTGGATCGACCAGTCCCAATCCCTGAACCTGTTCATGGAGACGCCGAACATCGGCAAGCTCTCCTCGATGTACATGTACGCCTGGGAACAGGGCCTCAAGACCACCTATTACCTGCGCTCGCGCCCGGCGACGCGCATCCGTCAAACCACGATCGAAGACAGCGAGCGTGCGGTCACCGACCAAGCCGCCGTCGCTTGCTCGCTCGAAAATCCCGAAGCCTGCGAATCCTGCCAGTAATGCGGAAGAATCAACTTCTCGACCCCGGTTTCGAACTCACGCTCCGGCCGATGCGCTATCCGGTGTTCTACGACATGTATCGGGACGCGATCAAGAACACCTGGACCGTGGACGAGGTGGACTTCTCCACCGACCTCGCGGACCTGCGTGACCGCTTGTTGCCGAGCGAGCGCCACTTGGTGAACCGCTTGGTCGCCTTCTTCGCCACCGGGGACTCGATCGTCTCCAACAACTTGGTGCTGTCGCTGTACAAGCACATCAACTCGCCGGAGGCGCGGATGTATCTGTCGCGCCAACTCTACGAGGAGGCGCTGCACGTCCAGTTCTATCTGACGTTGCTCGACACCTACATCCCGGATCCGAAGGAGCGCCACGAAGCCTTCGCGGCGATCCACAACATCCCTTCGCTGAAGAAGAAGGCCGACTTCTGCTTCCAGTGGATGGATTCAGCGGCCGGTCTCGACCGCCTCGACTCCTCCGAGAAGCGCCGCAAATTCCTGCTCAACCTGATCTGCTTCGCGAGCTGCGTCGAAGGCCTGTTCTTCTTCGCCGCCTTCGCCTACGTCTATTTCCTGCGCAGCAAAGGTCTGCTGAACGGCCTCGCCAGCGGCACCAACTGGGTGTTCCGCGACGAATCCTGCCACATGAATTTTGCCTTCGAGGTGGTCCATACGGTGCGCAACGAAGAGCCCTCGCTGTTCGACGACCGCATGCGCGACGACGTCGTGCGCATGCTGGAGCAGGCCGTGGATTGCGAAATGACCTTCGCCGATGACCTGCTGCAAGGCGGCGTTCCCGGACTCTCGCCGCGCGACATGCGCCAGTATCTGGAATACGTCGCCGACTGCCGGCTGCGAAACCTCGGCATGGAACCGCGCTGGAAGGTGAAGAATCCCTTCGACTTCATGGAGTTGCAGGACGTGCAGGAGCTCTCGAACTTCTTCGAGCGCCGCGTCTCGGCCTACCAAATCGGCGTCACCGGCGAAGTCGCCTTTGACGAAGTGTTCTAGCAAACCTTCCCGATCCCGCAGATACTCTGGGGCGTGATGGCATTCGCCGTTGCGCCCCTGCTGCTTTCTCTGCTCCTCGCGGCCGCGCAGGAGCCTTCGGTAAAAGTGCCGCCGAGCGAGGCACGCGTACTCCGCGAGCGCTTGGCCGACGCCCTGATCGCCGCGCGTGAAGCCGGCGGCGAGCTCGACGCGCCTGCGGTGAGCAAGGCGCTCGAACCCTGGACCCACGCGGCCACGCGGCGCACGCCGGAGGCTCTTTTTGCGGTCCTGCGCGAAGGGCCGCTGCACGGAAAGACGCCCACCGGTTACGCCCACTATGAGTTCGAGAGCGCGGGATGGAAGTTGCGCTACCTGGTCGAAGCGCCGAAGGCGTCCGGCTCGAAGCCGCGCGCCGTGCTACTCGAACCGGGCCATAGCTCCCTGGCGCCAGGCGCGGCCTGGACCGACCGCTCCCGCGAACAGAACACGCTCGGACTACGCGAGGCGGCGGAGAAGACTCCCTTCGCCGACTGCTTGATCGTGCGCAGTGAAATTCTGGAACGCGCCGCGAAAAAGCTGAAAGATTTTCCGCCGGAGGAAGTCATCGCGGCCGCCTTCGACGACTTGCTCAGAGATCTCAGCGCTCGCTATCCAGTGGATCCGGATCGAATCCTGCTCACCGGATACGGAGAGACCGGCAGTTATGCCTGGTACCTCGCGCGTGCCCAGCCGGACCGCTGGGCTGGCCTCGTCATTACGGGCGCGCGCGCCGTCTGGGGCCACCGCGCGATTTCGAATCTTCTCCCCATTCCCACCTTTGTCGCCCACGGCGAAAGGGACGAGGCATATCCGGTGGCCGAAGCCCGTTTGGCGTGCGCGGCGCTGGAAGAACTCGGCGGCCGCGTCCGATTCTTGGAAGTCGCCAGCGGCGGCACGGGCAGCGCCTACGACAAGTTGCGCGAGGGTTTGACTTGGGCCATCGAAGAAGGCCAGCGCAACCCGTTTCCGCGCGTGCTCGATCACCGCTTCTCGACCCTGCGCAATCCGCGCGCATTCTGGATTCGTGCCGAGGCGCTCGCGCAGGAAAACGACGGCTACGGCCGCTCCCATCCGACCGCGCGTGTGCAGGCGGTGGTGGATGGCCAGACCATCCGCCTCACCGTCCAGGGCGTGCCGCGGCTCACGCTGAGCCTGGCTCCGGAACTGCTCGTCCTCACGCAGCCGGTAATCGTGGAGTGGAACGGCGCGCGCGTCTTCGAGGGCGCGGTCGCCGCCGACCTCGCCGGCGCCCTAAGCGAGACGCTCACGACCGGCGACTGGCGCAGTTGCGGCCTCGCCCGTCTCACGCTGTCAGCGCCTATCCCCTGAGTCCGGGTGTCAGCGCGAGTCCTCAAGCAAATCTTCACCGCGCTCGATCGCTTCACTGGCGCCTTTGCGGAGCACGCGCTCGGTTTTTTCTTCGCCGACGAAGAAGTACGAAACGCCGATCGCGATCGCGAGCAGCAGCGCGAACACCAGCAGCATTTTCATGGCCATGCGCGCCAGCACGAGCGCGACCACGAGGACGGCCAGGGCGATCAGCACCGCCAGCACCGGGGATTCGTCGAACTGGCGCGTGAACCAGCCGATCAGCGGGGGGATCCTCATACGGACAAGGTAACGCCGTGGGCTAGAATCGTCTTGTGAGCCTTCCGCTTCGCGTCGCCCCCTCGCTGCTGGCCTGCGACTTCACCCAACTCGGCGCCGAGTTACGCCGCGCCGAAGATGCCGGCGCCGACTGGCACCACGTGGACGTGATGGACGGGCACTTCGTGCCCAACCTCACGATTGGGCCGCCGGTGATTGAGAAAATCCGCGCCGTCACTCGCATTCCGCTCGACGTGCATCTGATGATCGAGGAGCCGGCGAAATGGGCGCGCGCCTACGCCGATGCCGGCGCGGACCTGCTCTCCTTCCACCTCGAAGCCGCGGGCGAGCGCTTCGAGGAAACGCTCGAGGCCTTTCGAGACACCGGCTGCAAGATCGGCGTCGCGGTGAACCCGCCGGCCCCAGTCGAGCCGTTGATCCCCTACCTCGATCGCATCGACTTGATCCTAGTGATGAGCGTGCACGCCGGCTTCGGCGGTCAGTCCTTCCTGCCCGAGGTACTCGAGAAGACGCGTCAACTGCGCGAATGGGGCTACGACGGCGACCTTGAGATGGACGGCGGCATTACCGACCGCACCGTCGCCGACTGCGCCGCCGCTGGCGCCAATGTTTTCGTCGCCGGCACCTATCTCTACCGCGCGCCCGACTTCGCCGCGGCGCTCGCGCGCATGCGCGCGGCCGCTCACGGCGCCGCCCCCGCTCGCGCCTAGGCGCCTCTGGCTGCCTACAATGAGGCCATGGCGTTTCGCCTCCGCCGCAAGAAAGACGTCCCCGGCGGGCTGTGGTCCAAGTGCCCGGCCTGCGCGAAGATGATCTACAACGAGGATCTGGAGCAGAACCTCTCGGTCTGCCCGGAGTGCGGCCACCACCACACCATCAGCGCGCGCCGGCGCATCGAACTCACTGCGGATCCCGGCAGCTTCGAAGAGCAGTGGGCTGATCTGCTGCCCTCGGATCGGCTGAGTTTCGTCGACGTGATCCCGTACGCGGAGAAACTAGCGCAGGCGCAGCGCAAAACCGGCAACGCCGATGCTTGCTTGGTCGGTACCGCCAAAGTCGGCGGCCACGCGGTGGTGATCGCGGCGCTCGACTTCAGTTTCCTCGGCGGTTCCATGGGCGAGGTCGTCGGTGAAAAGGTCGCGCGCGCCGTAGAACTTGCGGGTGAACGCGGTCTGCCGGTGATGATCTTCAGCGCCTCGGGCGGCGCGCGCATGCACGAAGGCGCGATCTCCCTGATGCAGATGGCGAAAACCTGCGCGGCGCTCTACCGCTATCGCCAGCAAGGCGGCTACTCGATCTCGGTGCTCACGCACCCGACCACCGGCGGCGTCACCGCCTCCTTCGCGAGCGTCTGTGACCTCGCGGTCGCCGAACCGGGCGCCTTGATCGGCTTCGCGGGCCCGCGCGTGATCCAGAACACGATCCGACAGGACCTGCCGGCAGGCTTCCAGCGCTCTGAGTTCCTGCTCGAGAAAGGTCAGGTCGACCTGATCGTGCCGCGCGCCCAATTGAGGGAGCGGCTGGCGATCCTGCTGGGCTATGGGAGCCATCGGGCAGTCGCCCATCGCGCCTAGGGCACGCGGAAGCGACAGGAAGGCTCAAGTCCGGCCTCAGGGCCGCCGATGAATGGGCGGGTTCCTGACGTGACGGCCTCCAAACACCTCCCTGCTCGCCCCCGCGCGCTCGTGCTCGAAGCCGATGCCGTGACAGCCGGGGCGCTGATGGCCGCTCTTGATGAGGCCGGCTTCCAAACCCAGCTCGCGGCGCGTCCCAACACCGCAAACGCGCTGCTCCAGGTCGCCGACCAGGAGCATGAGCCGTTCCGCTTGCTAATTGTCTCCCGCATGGTGGGAGGCATTTGCGGCCTTTCGCTCGGCACCGCGCTGCGCGCGCGCGCCAGCGAACCGCCGGTGTTTCTGTTGAGCAGCGGCCCCTTCGGCTCGCCCGAAGTGAATGAATTGGAACGGGCAAGCTGTCGCGGCGTGATCCTCAAGCCCCTCGAGCGCGCGCAATTCATCGCGCTCGTCCGAGAAGCCCTGCCCGACGGCGTCCCGACCGGACCCATGGCAGGGCCGCCGGAACGGCGCATCGCGCTCTAGCCGGCGCTCACTCCGCGCGCGCGTGTTCCTCGAGCCACTCGATGTGGCGAAAGATCCGTTCCAGCAAGCACAGATCGCGTCGCTCGACCGGCGCGGCGAGGACGCGTCGCAGCGTGGCTTCGATCTCGCTCGCGGGCTCGGGGAAACGAAACTTTTGCAGCTCCGCGACCGATTTGCGCGCGAAGCGCAACTTGTCTTCCTCGCCGGACCAGCGGCCAGCTCCTGCTCGGGAGGCGCTGATTTCGATCGGAGGCAGTTCCGTGCGCCCGCGGAACCACTCGTGCAAGGCGAGCGCGACCGCGTGCGAAAGGTTGAAGGATTGCAGCCCGGGCACCGGAATCCGCACCAACAGGGTGCAGCGTTCACACTCCGCATTCTCCAAGCCGCGGTCCTCGCGCCCGAACAGCAGCGCGGGGCGCGCATCGGGCCCCCAAGCGTCGATTTCCGTTTGCAAGTCCTCGAGCGGCACCGGATCGCGTCGGAATCCGCTGCGCGCGGTGAAGCCGACCACGTGCGTGCGGTCGGCGAGCGCGTCCTCCAGACTCGCGCAGGCTTGCAACTTCTCGAGCGCGGGGCGCGCCATTGCGCCGGTGCGCTCGGCGTCGCTGCCGCGCCACGGCACGCCGTTCACAGCCCACCAATCCTGCAGCGCGTAGTTCTCCATCAGCCGCGCGATGAAGCCCAAGTTCCCCGCTTGCTGCGGTTCGAGCAGCACGAGGCGCGGCGCAGGAAGGCTCATGGCGGCATCCTAGCCAACGCTGGCAGTCTGGCCGACGCGCCGAGGGCGGGCTATACTTTCCGCCCCAATCCCCGATAGCTCAGTGGTAGAGCAGCTGACTGTTAATCAGCGGGTCGTAGGTTCAAGTCCTACTCGGGGAGCCAGACACCAGAAGCCCGCCGGCGGGCTTTCTGCGTTGCGCGCCTGAGCACGCAGTGGAGTGCTAGGGTTGCAGCCAGGATGAGACTCATGCTCCTCGCCGCTTGCGGCGCTTTCATCATGGGTGCTTGCGTCGCCGAATCCAATTCGGCCACCGTAGGCACCTGGTTCAAGGGCAACACCCACACCCACACGCTGTGGAGCGACGGCGACGCGGCGCCGGAAGTGTCGGTGGCCTGGTACCGCGATCACGGCTACCACTTTCTGGCGCTCTCGGATCACAACGTCTTCCAGGACGCGGAGCGCTGGTTTCCGGTGGCGGAAGACGGCAAGGCTCGCCTGAAGCCGGTGGAGTTGGACGCGATCATTGAGCGCTTCAGCGCCGACGCGGTCACGCTGCGCGAAGTGGACGGCGCCCGCCAAATGCGCCTCTTGACGCTGCCGGAGTTGAAGCAGCGCTTCGAGAAAAAGGACGAGTTCCTCCTCATGCCGGGTGAAGAAGTCACGGCGTCCTACGACGGCCTTCCCGTGCACGTGAACGCGCTCAACATCGCCGGCGTGATTCCGGCGCCGAAGGGCGAGTCCGTGGTGGAAGTACTGAACGCCAGCCTCGACGCGATCGTGGCCCATGGAGTCGAGCACGGCCGGCCGGTCATCGCCCATCTGAATCATCCGAACTTCGGCTGGGGCCTGACTTGGCAGGAAGTGGCCTCGATGCGCGCCGATCGATTCTTCGAGGTCTACAACGGTCATCGCGGCGTCCGCAGCCACGGCGACGCCGAGCACCCATCCACGGAAGAAATCTGGGACCGCGCGCTGGTGCTGCGCCTGACCGAGCTCGAGCTGCCGCTGCTGTTCGGCGTGGCGACCGACGACGCGCACCATTACCACGGTGCGCTGACCGCGCAGACCGGCCGCGGCTGGATCTTCGTGCGCGCGAAGGAGCTCGAGAGC
>JAQBVK010000062.1 GCA_027623585.1 Planctomycetota bacterium | reverse complement strand
CAAGTTCCTGCAGCACCTGCACGTAGGCGTAGAGCACCGGGCGCCGGTTCGGGTAGCGCTCGCGCGCCGCCTTGAGCACCGCCAGCGCGCCCGGTGCGTCCCTGACCCGGCCAGTTGCACATTGGCAGGTTGACGCGTCAGCGCGTGCCCTGCCCCGATTGACCACGTTTGACTGTTTCTCAGATCGGCGATATCTTCCAAGAACAGACAAAAAGTGATTATAATTTCCTATGATTAGGCTAGTCGGAAAGTCATCAAGTGTAAAGACCAACAATCACATGAGGAGGATCAAGTCATGAAACTAGCACTTATCGCGCTCGCCATCGGGGCGGCGACATGCGTGATCGGCAGCGAGGCGATCGCGCAGCTGAAGCTCAAAGCCGGGCACATCCTTCCCGGCACTTCAGACCAGGGCCAGGGCTCGGAGTTCTTCGCCAAGCGGGTCAAGGAGCTGAGCAACGGTGCCATCGACGTCCAGGTCTTCCATGCCGGCGAGCTCGGCAAGTCGATGCCCGCCCAGCTCGAGAACGTCGTCTCCGGAGCGCAGGACTTCCTGATCGACACCTTCGACTACTTCAAGGCCTGGGATCCGCGCTTCGGCGTGGTCAACACGCCCTTCGTGTTCCGCGACCGTGAGCATTTCCAGAAGTTTCTCAGGAGCCCGCTCTTCGCTGAGATGGTCGGCGCGCTCGAGAAGCGCGGCGTCGTGTTCCTGGGCAAGACAAACTACAACTGGCTACGCGCCAGCGATCGCGGTGTGCTGTCGAAGAAGCCAGTCTTCGTGCCTAACGATCTCAAGGGCATGAAGATGCGCATGTTCCAGGCCGAAGCGCCGATCAAGGCATGGGCCGCGCTGGGCGCCAACGTGCAGGTCATTCCCTGGCCCGACGTCTATACTGCGCTGGTGACCGGCACCGTCGACAGCCTAACCGGCGTCGTCAGCGCCTCGTACCTCACCAAGCAGACCGAGGTAGTGCGCTACTTCACCAACGTCCAGGAATACTTCCAGATCGTTGCCCCGATCATAAGCGAACGCACGTGGAAACGCCTCACGCCCGCACAGCAGGAGCTCATGAACAAGGCCGCGATCGATGCGGGCGAGAAGTATCTCGAGATCAGCCGCTTGGAGCGCGACACTATGGAGTACAAGGCGCGCGTCGAACACGGCGTGTCGCTGATCACGCCGCCGGTCAAGCCGTGGGAGGACGCGGCCAAGGTGCTGCACGCCAAGTTCGAGGCGGATGGCGTGCTGCCAAAGGGCCTGATCGCGCAAGTCCAGGCGATCCGCTGACGAAAGACGCGTCTGCGCACGGACCAGCCCTCGCCGCACTGCGACGGGGGCTTTCAGTCATCGGGCGCGCCGAACTGCTGATCGCCGTCGCGGCCTTCGCCTTCGTGGCCGTCCTCTGCACCTTTCAGGTCGTGCTGCGTTATGTCTTTGACGGCGCGATCTGGTGGGCGCAGGAGGTGGCGCAGTTCGCCATGATAATCGCGTATTTCTTTGGCATCGCCTACGTCTACAAGGCAAACCAGGAGATCGTGATCCAATACGTCGTGCAGCGCCTCGCGCCCGCCCGGCAGCACGCCCTCTACATCGCGATCCAGCTCCTGGTCGCGGCTTTCTGCGCGATGGTGGCAATCCAGGGGCTGCTGCTCGCGCCGCAGCAGCTCAACTTTAAGACCTACATCCTCAACATTCCGAAATTCTATTCGACATTGCCGCTGATCCTGGCATCGATCTCGATGACCGTAACAGCGCTCTACTTCGCCGCATGCACCTGGCGACGCCACCACGAGGCAGCCGCCTGGCCAATCGAGCGGCTGGAGGCCGAGTTCACCGTCCTGCGCGAGACGCAAGAGAACGCATGATCACTGCGGCGATGCTTGCGATCATGGTGGCGTTAATGGTCGTACGCGTGCCGGTCAGCATAGCGGTCGGCGTCGCCGCGCTCGCCGGCCTGCTCGCCAACGACAATCCGCTCGACGTGCTACCGCGGATGATGATCGACGGCGTCGACAGCTTCGCGATGCTGGCGGTGCCGTTCTTCGTGCTCGCAGGCCAGTTGATGAACGCCGGCGGCACCACCGAGCGCATCTTCGACTTCGCCCGCGACGCCTTCGGCTGGATACGCGGCGGCCTCGCGCAGGTGAATATCGGCGGCAACATGATCTTCGCCGGCATGTCTGGGGCGGCGCTGGCCGACCTCGCCGGCCTCGGCGTCGTCGTTGTGCGTGCGATGACGAAGAACGGCTATCCGGCACCATTCTCGGCGGCGCTCACCCTCGCCGCCTGCGTCGTCGGACCGATCATCCCTCCAAGCATCATCCTCGTCATCTACGGCCTTGCCACCGATACGTCGGTCGGCAAGCTGTTCCTCGCCGGCGTCGTGCCCGGCGTGACCATCGGCATCAGCCTGATGGTCTCCATCTGGCTGTGGGTCAGGCTACGCAAGCCGGACTGGGGCAAGCCGGAGCCCTTCGTCCTGAGGCGCGCGGTGAAATCGTTCCGCCGCGGTTCGCTGGCGCTGCTCTCGCCCATCCTGATAATCGGCTGCATCCTGGCCGGAGTCGCCACGCCTTCAGAGATCGGCGCCATCGCCGCGGGCTACGCACTGCTCATCGGCATCATACATGGCGACCTGACCTGGCCGCGGCTCCTCGCCTGCCTCAAGGAATCCGTCGCGATGACGGCGGTGATCATGTACCTGATCGCCGTGTCGTCGGTGATGGCGTGGATTGTCACGACCGAGCGCGTCGCCCACGACGCCGCGCAGCTGATGATCACCTACGTACAGAGCCCGCTCATCGGCCTGCTCCTCATCAACATATTCCTGCTCATCGTCGGCATGTTCCTGGAGACGGTGCCCGCGCTGCTGATCCTGTCGTCGATCCTGCTCCCGGTGGTCAAGGCGCTGGGCATCGACCCGGTCCATTTCGGCGTGATCATCTGCTACAACCTGATCCTCGGGATCATCACGCCGCCGATGGGCATCGGCCTGTTCGTTGCCGCGCGCGTCGCCAAAATCACGCCCGAGGCCGTGCTCAAGGCGAGCTGGCCATTGTACATCCCGCTGCTCGCCGCCCTCGTGATCATCTCGGTCGTGCCAGCGTTGTCGCTGTGGCTGCCGACGACGGTCTATCGCTGGTTCGGCCTCAGCTGACCACGTAGCGGGCCAGCGCCTCACGGTCGAGTTCGATGCCCCAGCCGGGGGCGTCGGGCGGCCGCACGCCGCCGTCGCGAACTGTCCACACGGGTCCGAGTATAAGGTCATCGGCGACCCAGTTGATCAGCGTCTGTGCCGGCCGCTCCAGCGCCTCGTGCGCTATGCCGAGGTGACACATAGCCGCCCAGGAAATGCCGAGCTCCCACATCGAGCGCAGCCAGAAGCGCCGGTTCATACCGCGCACGCGCTCGATGAACGCGATCGTCCTCTCGATGCCACCATGGAGATGGATGTCCGACACAACGGAGTCGATCTCCGGATAGGGGATCAGTGCGTCGAGGTGCCAGCAATGGGTCGAGACCTCGACCGGGAATTCGCGGCGCAGGCGATCCATGTCGCCGAGGTCGGCCGTTGGCTCCTCGACATTGGCGAGGCGCGCCGCCTCGACGCCACGCATGAACTGCCGTGCCTGGTCGAGCGAGTAGCCCATGTTGACATCGCAGGTGAGCGCGATTCCAGGGCCCACCGCCTCGCGGATCGCGAGCGCCACGTCGACATCGACTTCGATCGGGTGACGACCGACCTTGAACTCGAACATCACGGCACCGGTCTCGGCAATGCCACGCCTGGCGATGTCGGCCATGATCCGCGGGATGTTCTTGGCGGGGTGACCCTCCGCTGGATCCACCGTGTAGGCGTAGGCGACGAAGGGCGCGCGTTCGCGCCTGGCGCCGCCGAGCAGCTTGTAGACCGGCCTTCCCGTCTGCTTTCCGCGCAGATCCCACAGCGCCAGCTCGATGCCTGCATAGGCGTAATGCTCCATCACCAGCTCAGGAAAGCCGTAGTCGATATGCGGCAGCAGACAGGCGTCGCGGATCGCGAAACTATCCCATGGATCCTTGCCGACGACGTGTCTGGCGAACTTCTCGCGGATGATCGCGGCCGACCATTCGCCGCGCGTCTCGCCGATGCCGACGAGCCCCGTGTCGGTCTCGATCTCGACGATCGTGCGCGAGACATGCGTGCGCAATGCGCGCGACATCACGCCAGAGCGCAGGACGGGGACGCGTACCGGTGTGGCGACGATTCGCGTGATCCGCATGACGATCCGCTTCCTCTCAGTGCCCGGCGCGGCGCATGGCGCGCAGCACAGTCGTCGCCGCCTCGTCGAGGCGCGGCGGACGGCCCGGCAGGACGACCACGCCATAGGCGTCGGCTGCGTGCGCGATTGACACCTTTTCCTCCTGCACGTCGTCGAGCACGTCGAGCGGATCGCGCTCGAGCGGATCGCCGTAGCCGCCGCCGCCCGCCATGATGTGGCGGTAGACATCGCCTTTCTTGAGGCGCTCGACCTCAGTCATCAGCACCGGCAACAGCTTGTTCTCGGCATCGGGATTGATGAGGTTGAGCGACGGCGCACCGGTCCCGCCGCCGAACAAGCCGTGCGGCGGATAGCGCCGCTTGTCGGAGCGGATGTTCAGGATTGCCTCGTCGTTGAGCACGCGGTAGTCGCGCGTCAGCGACAGCCCGCCGCGGAAGCGCCCGGGCCCGCCGGTATCGGCCACCAGGCCGTAGCGCTCGATCCGGATGGGATAGTCGGACTCGATCATCTCGACCGGCACGTTCGACTGGTTGGCGCCCATATGCGGCACCCCATTCTGTCCGTCATGGCCAGACGTTCCGCCCCAGGTGCCCATGAAGGTCTCGCAGAACACGAAGGCCTTGCCATCTTGGTAGCCCGCGATCGTCGGCAGCGTGGAGCCGCCGCTCGTATCCGCCGTTACACGATGCGGCACCGCCGGCGCGAGTGCACCGATTAGGCAGTCGATCATGCGAAAGCCAGTGATGCCACGCGCCCCACAGGGTGCGGGAAAGGTCGGATTGACGAGGCTGCCGAGCGGTGCACGCACCTCAATCGCCCGCGTGAAGCCGTGGCAGGTTGGGAGGTCGGCCTTTAGCACCGAGCGGAAGGCCGTGTAGGAGCAGGCCTTGGTGAAGGGGAAACTAGGATTGATGCCGCCCTTCACCTGCGGGGAGGTGCCAGTCCAGTCGACGATCGCAGTACCGTCGCGGATCGTCACCGTCACCTGCAGCGTGATAGGCAGGGGGTTCACGCCGAGCCCGTCGATGTGGTCGGTGAAGCGGTAAACGCCCTCCGGAATCTCGCGAAGCTCGGCGCGCGTCAGGCGCTCCGTGTAGTCGTGGAGATGCTCAGCGTAGTGCAGCACCGTATCGGTGCCGTAGCGCTTGAACAACTTCCTCATTTCGCGCTCGCCGCTCATGCAAGCTGCCATCTGCGCCTGCAGGTCGCCCAGCACCTTGTCGGGAGTACGCACGTTAATGGCGATGACGTCCCACAGAGCCTGGTTGCGCTTTCCAGCCTCGACAAACTTCACGATCGGTAGGCGCAGGCCTTCCTGGAAGATCTCCTCCGCGCCGATCGCGTTCGAGCCAGCGACGATGCCGCCGACATCGGAATGGTGCGCGATCGTGGTCGACCAAGCGATGACACGATCGCCGTCAAAGATCGGCATCGCGATATAGATGTCCGGCAGATGCTGGCCGGCGGCCTCGTAAGGATCGTTGCCGATGAACACATCGCCCGGACTGATGCGGCCGGCATAGTCGGCGATGAGCTTGACCATCGCGTCGTAGAAGCTGCCGAGCTGCATCGGCGTGCAGATGCCCTGGGCGAGCGGCTGGCCCTTCGCGTCGCAGATCGAGGTCGAGAAGTCAAGCGAGTCGCGCACGATCCCCGAATGCGCCGTGCGCATCAGGGTCAGCGACATGTCCTCGGCGACAGCATCGAAGCTGTGCCGGATGACCTCGAGTTGGAACGGGTCGATCGAGTTGCGCATTGAATCCTCCTTTACCCCGCCTCGTCTGACGGCAGCACGATAATGATGTTGCCGACGCCGTCGAGCCGCGCCGTGCAATCCGGCGGCACGACCGACGTACCTTCGTACTCCTCGATGATGAACGGCCCCTGGCGCGCGCTGCGGTCGAGGGTCCCGCGGTCGATGACTGGCGTCGCGATCGAGCCGTGGCGCGATCCGAAGTAGACGTTGCGCATCGTGGCCACCGTCGCATGGGCTGCGGCACTTGCCGAGATCGCCGGTCGACGGTCGGATTTCACTGTGCCAACCAGGCGCAGATTGACGATCTCTACCGGGAACGCGTCGTTGAAGGAATGGCCGTAGCGTGCGACGTGCTCGGCGGTAAACGAAGCCGTGAGGCGCTCGAACATCGCCAGGGTCGGCTCCGCAAGGACTCGCGCGTCGAACGGCACGGTCAGCTCGAAGCCCTGGCCCTTGAACCGCGCATCGGCAAGAGGCTCGAAGTGGATGCGGCTCTCCGGTACACCGAGCAGTGGCAGGATGCGTTGCTTGAGCGAGTCGAAGACGCGCTTCGCATCATCGGTTCGCGCCCGAGAGGCGAGTTGCAGGAACGCCGCCGTCTCGTTCACCTCGAGCTTGGCGAAGAGCAGGCCGACCGCGCTGAACACACCGGCTGCGACCGGCACGATCACCTCGGGGACCTGGAGGGCACGCGCAAGATCGACCGCGTGGACCCCGCCGTTGCCGCCGAAGGCGAACATCACAAAGTCGCGCGGATCGCGGCCACGATAGGTCGTCACGGCCTTCACCGCGCGCATCATGTTGGTGTTGGCGACCTGATGGATGCCGTAGGCGGTCTCCAAGAGATCGCGGCCGAGCGGCCGGGCGACCTTGGACTCGATCGCCGCGCGCGAAAGGCTCGAGTCGATCGGCACGGTGCCGCCAGCCAGCGCCTTCGGGTTGAGATAGCCGAGCACGACATTGGCGTCGGTCACCGTCGGCTGGTCGTTGCCGGCGCCGTAGCAGACTGGCCCCGGCACCGCGCCCGCGCTCCGTGGCCCGACCTTGAGCGCGCCGGCCTTGTCGATCCACACAATGCTGCCGCCGCCCGCGCCGACCTCGGAGATGTCGATCACAGGAAGCTTGAGCGCATAGCCACCACCGCCCGCGAGCGCGCTGCTAGAGGACATGCCGCCGCCGACCTCGTATTCAGAGGCCATGCTCAGCCGCCCGTCCTCGATCAGCGAGGCCTTGGCGGTCGTGCCGCCCATGTCGAGCGTGATGACGTTTCGATGGCCGCTGGCAACAGCGACCTCGAGCGCACCGATCACTCCGGCGGCGGGCCCGCATTCGACGATCTGCGCCGGCTTGTGCACCACCGACTCCGCGTCGATGACGCCGCCGCTCGACTGCATGACCATCAGTCGCCCCCCGACCCCGGCCGCGCGCAGGTTGTCAATCATCGCGCGCATGTAGCGCGACACCGGCGGTCCGACATAGGCGTTGATCACCGTTGTGCTCGTGCGCTCGTACTCGCGCTTCTGCGGCAGGATGTCGATCGACAGCGACAGGAACTTGTCCGGAAGCGCCGCCCGGATCATCTCGCCCGCCTCGCGCTCATGTGCCGGGTTGGCGTAGGAGTGCAGGAAGCACACGGCGACAGCCTCGATGTCGGCCTCGGCGATTGCAGCGATCGCGGTAGCAACATCGTCTCGCGACAGTGCGGTGATCACCTTGCCTTCGGCATCGAGCCGCTCCGTGACCTCGAAGCGCAGGCGGCGCGGAACCAGGGGCTTGGGCTTCTCGAACAGCGGATCGTAGAGCGCCGGAACACGCACGCGCTGTAGTTCGAGCACGTCGCGGAAGCCGCGGGTGGTGATCAACGCCGTGCGCGCACCTTTGTGCTCGAGGATCGCATTTGTCACCACCGTGCAGCCGTGGAGCACCTGCTCGATCGCCCCGACCGGAGAGCCGAGCTCGCCGAGCAGGCTGGTCAAACCGTCGACGACCGCGTCCGCTAAGTTCTCCGGGGTCGATGGAATCTTGCGGGCCGCGACGCGGCCGTCGGGAAGCACGACAGCGATGTCAGTGAAGGTCCCGCCGATATCGGCGGCAATGTGGGTGACGGCACTCATGGGTCCCGTTTGCTGGATCAGTTGACGTAGTCGAGACGGCCGCGCGCACCGCGCGCGTGGTAGAGCCGCACCCCGTGCCAGTCGAAGCCCGTCGGCGAGACGAAGCCGTGATCCAGCCGGATGCCGGTGGCGACGTACTTGATCGTGATGCCGCAACGGCGCATCGGCGAGCGGTTGGGCGGCGAGCCGTGCAGGATGAAGGGATCGTGCACGGAATAGCCGCCGGCGGCGAGCTCGACATCGACGATCTGGTCGGGGCGCACCCCCCCGAGATGCAGCGGCAGCACGCTGCCGCCACCCTGATCGACATCATGGGGCACGACGCGCCGCTCGTGATGCGAGCCTGCCATCACCTGCATGGCGCCGTTCTCCCGCGTCGAATCGTCGACCGCCAACCACAGCGTGAAGGTCGCCATCGGTTCGATCGGGAAAAACGCCGCGTCCTGATGCCAGGCCACCGGGAGCCCGTCGCCTGGCTTCTTGCTGATCGCGTAGGAGGTAAACAGCGCGAGATCGGGTCCGAGCAGCTGCTGCGCGATGTCAACGAAAGCCGGGCTCAGAAAGAGGTCACAGAAATACGGATCGTCGTAGTGCAGCGACGGCATGTTCTCTGGGCGCTGGCCTGCCGGCAGCGCCGCGATCCGCGCATCCATATGCCGCCTCAGCTCGGCGAGCGCGATTCCATCCAGTAGGCGTCCGCCGATTGCATAGCCGCGATCACGATAGTGCCAGACCATCGCATCAGTCAGCATGCTGTCCTCTTGGCCGGGTCAGAACCGATCGACGCGAAACGGCGTCGGATCGAAGGGAGGGCGACGGCCGGCGGCCATGTCGGTGATCGCGCGGCCGGTGATCGCGGCCGAGGTCAGGCCGAGATGCCCATGGCCGAAGCCAAAATACACGTTCTTGAGATGTGGCGACGGTCCGATCACCGGCATCGAGTCGGGTAGCGAGGGGCGATGGCCCATCCACCGCGTCTGAATCTCGGTCTTCAAGCCGGGAAACACGCGGCGCGCGTGGCCGAGCAGCGCCTCATGACGCACAGGATTTGGCGGTGCGTCGAGACCCGCAAATTCGATCGTGCCCCCGACGCGGATCCCCGAGGCCATCGGCGTCACGGAGAACCGCACATCGCCGACGGTCACCGGCAGTGCGAGCTCGATCCCGGGCGCGCCGAGCATCACGTGGTAGCCGCGCTCGCTGTCGAGGGGCACGAGTGAGCCGAGCTTAAGCGCCAGCGGCCTGGACCAGATGCCGGCGGCGAGCACGAGAAGGTCGGCAGGTACGCTTGCTTCATCGGTGCGCACCGCAGTCACCTGCTCACCGGTCGTTTCGAACCCCGTAGCATGCGCGCGATGGAACCTTCCCCCCCTCGCTTCGAAGCGCTTGGCAAGGGCGGAGACCAGCAAGAAGGGATCGACGGTGTGGCTAGCGGCGGTAAAGTGCACGCCGACACCGTAGTCGCGCGACAGGGCCGGCATCAGGTTGCGCAGCGCGTTGTCGCCGAGCATCACGAACGGCACGCCGTTGCGCCGCCTGAAATCGAGTGCGTAGGCTGCATTCTCCTCAAGAAACGCCATGTCGGGGTAGACGTCTATGATGCCTTTGCGCTGGATCAGGGGCTCCACCTCGGCGTCATCGATCAAGAAGCGATACGCCTCGTCGGCGTGTGCGAGTTGCGTCCCGAGTGCGTACGAGATGCGCTCCACCTCGGCGGGCGCCGTCGCCTTCAGCAGGCGAACGAGCCACGGCAGCAGCGTCGGCAGATACCACCAGCGGATCGCGAGGGGCGAGGTCGGGTCCAGGAGCATGCGCGGCAGCTTGGGAAGGATGCTGCGCACGGCGATCGGCTCGACAATATGGGTGGCGATCATCCCGGAATTGCCGAAGGACGCGCCGGCGAGTCCGGGCGGCTCGCGATCGACGACGGTGACCGACCAGCCCTCACGCTGGAGGTAGCTTGCGGTGGCAATCCCGACAGCTCCCGCCCCTATGACGACTGCTTTGGCCATGTCCCGCTTTCTCCCTCAAAACGGCTAGCCGAAAAGGCTAGCATAATATGTCTGACCTGCCCTGTTTTCCACCTCGCCGAGGCCGAGGGTAACCGATTGTGCCATGGGTTGTTTCGCGGAGTCCGGGTATTGATTTTCAAGTCACTGTATCGGATACAGGAAAAGAACGCCACATTGAAATAGGTAGCCGGCGCGCTAACGACACGCCAATCGCCCGATTCCGCATCGCAATTCCGGCGTCGGAAACAGTTGTTTTCGGGCCGGGCATCGACCATGGTTCCACAACGGGGCTAGGCATCAAAAAGAAAGGCTTATTTAGCGAATGATGTTGGTGGCTCATCTAGTG
>JAQBVK010000061.1 GCA_027623585.1 Planctomycetota bacterium | reverse complement strand
GGCCCAGGTGAGACCGGCGCCGAAGGCGCCGAGCACCAGGTACTTGTCCTTCTCGAACATGCCCTTGTGATAGGCCTCGCTCATCAAGATCGGCACCGAGGCGCTGCTGGTGTTGCCGTACTTGTGAATGTTGTGCAGCACCTTCTCGGCCGGGATGCCGAGGTGGCGCGTGGCCTCCTCGAGGATCCGTCGGTTCATCTGGTGCGGAATCATCCAACCCAAGCGCTCCGGGTCCTGCCCGCGCATCGCCCAGTCGAGCAACCAGATCATGCGCGCCGCAGCGAAGCGGTAGACCGCGCGGCCCTGCATCGTGATGAAGTGTTCCCCGGCACGCACGATCTCCTCGGTGATCGGATCGGCGCCGCCGCCGCGCGGCCTCACGATGTACGGGATCCCTTCACCGTCCGCGCCGAGCGTGAAGTCCTCGATCAGGCCTTGCCGACAAGTTTCCCACGGCTGTAACACCACCGCGCCGGCGCCGTCGCCGAACAAAATCACGGTGTTGCGATCCTGAGGATTGATCATGCGGCTCATCGCCTCGCCGCCGATCACCAGCACGTTCTTGTACTTGCCAGTGGCGATGAAGCTGGTGCCGGTGGACAGCGCATAGAGGAAGCCGGAGCACGCCGCCGCCACGTCGAAGGCGCCGCATTTCTGCAAGCCCAGCCGTTGCTGCACTACGCAGGCGGCGCTCGGGGCGGTGTAGTCGCCGCTCACCGATCCGACCACGACTAGGTCGATGTCTTCTTTCGCGACGCCCGCGGTCTGCATCGCAGTCTCGGCGGCCGCGACGAACAGATCGCTGGGCTTCTCGCCGTCCCGCAACCAGCGTCGCTGCACGATCCCGGTGCGCTGCTGGATCCACTCGTCGGAGGTGTCGAGGTACCGGGCGAAGTGATCGTTGTCGATCACCCAATCCGGCACCTTGTGCCCGATTCCGGCGATCCCCGCGGGGACGCCCTGGTAGCTAACGTCACCCGTCATGGACGCCGACCTGAGAGAGCGCTCCTAGTGCGCTCCCTCCAAGTCGTGCATGATCTTAACCGTTTCCGAGACGGTCGGGAAACTGTACATCGCGTGCAACACGTTGCCGTGCGCGTCGAGGAACAGCGTCACCGGGGTCGCCTCAGAAGCCTTGGCGATCGCGCCGCCGGTGGTCTTGGTCGGCTTGAGCACCTTGTCCACCAGCGTCTTCCACGCGTCGATGTCGGAGGACTTGCGGTTCTCGAGGTTCACGTAGCGCACGCCGAATTTCTGGATCCCTTTGGCCATCTCAGCGGCGGAATCCCCTGAAGCGTTGTTGAAGCCGAAGATCGCCAGTTCATCCTCCGCGAAGGCTGCCCGCACCGCGTTCACGGTCGGATAGGACTTCTTGCAGGCGGCGCAGTCCACGAACCAGGCCATCACCATGCGGATTGGCGCCTTGGTCTTGCCATCCATCAACTTCTCGAGTTCGGCGCTGTAGGCGAGCGGCTGCTTGCCGTTGCCCTCCTTGATCGGCTTCACGCGATCCACCGGGGTGCGCGGGCCGACCTTGAAGCCGCTGCCGTCCGGCGAGTCGGCCTTGTTCTCGAAGGCCGTCACGAGCGCGCCAGCAGCGACGTTCTCGATGACCTGCTGCTTGCCGTTCGGCCAGAGGATGGTCAGCTTGTCGGCCTTGCGCGCGTCACCGAGTCCGAGCGCCAGCACCGCGCTGTTCTGCGCGCCGAGGCCCTCGCCGTTGCGGTACTCGCGCAGGTAGCGCTGGTCGCCGGCTTCGACCCACACCTTGGCGCCGATGCCGTCACGCGGCCCCCACTGTGCGTTCGCCTTCGCAGTCCGGTTGCCGCCGACGAATTGGAGATAGACCGGCATCGAGCGGCGCGCCTCAGTCAGCATGTCGCCCATCCGGTTGCGGTAGAGCTGCAAGGTCGGGGCGTTTGCATTGGCCATCACGAAATCGAGGTAGCCATCGCGGTCGAAGTCGAGCAGAGCTACTGATCGGCTGTCACCACTGTGGTCTGCGCCGGAAGTGCCCGAAACGTCGATGAATTCCTTGCCGTGGTCGTTCAACCACAGGTTGTTGGTTTCGCCGCCGGAGAACGAGGCGCCTCGGCCCAAACCGCGGCTTTCGATCAACACTCCGGTCAGCGAGCCCGCTTGACCTTTGATTTCCGTTCTTTGATCGCTGCTCACGACAGCGCGCCAGAAAGTGCTTCACAAGTCGACCGGAATGGAGTCTTCGCTAGGCGCCGAGTAGTAGCCGCTGGGTCCGTACAGATCGTCCCAACCATCGTTGTTGACGTCCATGAACATCGCGCCCCAACCCCAGCCGCCGGCTTCGACGGTCAGCTTGGGCTTGCTCAAGCCGGAGACGTGCTCCCAAGCCTGGTCATTGCCGTTGTTGTGAAACAGGGTGTTGCCCGCGCCGAGGGCGGCATAGACCGGATCCAGCGGATTGTCGCCGATCAGCGAGGCATCGAAGTTCTCGCCATCCTTCAGGAAGAAGGAGACCACGCGCCGGTTGGCCTTCGAAAACATGTTGGTCACGTAAAGGTCGGGGCGGCCGTCATGGTCATAGTCGCCCCAAGTCACGCCCATGCCGAAGCCGACGTCCTCGGTCTTCAACTCGGGTGACATGTGCGTGAACACCCCGTTGCCTTCGTTACGCATGAGTTGGTTAGCGGCGAAGTCGTTCGCGACGTAGACGTCCGGGTCGCCGTCGTTGTCGTAATCCGACCACGCTGATGCGAAGGAGTTGTAGGCGAGACGCAAGGGTTCACAGTCCTCGGCGCGCGCAAACCGGCCGTCACCGAGGTTCTTGAGCATTACGTTCGGCGGACCCGGCCGGTCCAGGTAACGATCGTTGCTGCCGATCATGCCCTTGATCAGTGGCTGCAGCACCACCCATTCCGCAGGGGTCAGGGTGTCCTTGAGCTCGTCCACTGCGCGACCAAGCCCGAACTCGGTGCTGCCCGCCATGCCGCGGACCGCGCGCTGAACCACGTAGCTGGCGTAGGTGCTAACGTAGATGTCGAGCAGGCCGTCGCCGTCGTAGTCCACCGCGTTGAGCATCGACACGTGGTAAGGCAGGTCCGCGGCTGCGACCTTGTCGCCGGAGCGGTTGATGAACTTGCCGTTGACGTTTTCCAGGTAGATGCTGCGCACGCGCGATCCGCCGACGAAGGCGTCGAGGTCGCCGTCGTTGTCGAAGTCCGCGAATGCGGTGCTGGAAGTTTCCCCCGGGAAGTCCAGGCCGAGCTCCTTGGCGCACTCGCGGAAGGTGCCGTCGCCGTTGTTCTTGAAGAACTGGTTCATTCCGACGCGCGGCTGCAGATAAATGTCGTCATGGCCGTCCTGATTGACGTCCACCACGGCCACCGTCGGGTGCAGCTGTCCTGCCGCGATCATCCAACTGTCATAGGGCTTGGTGAATTCTTTCCTCAGAAACTTACGCACGTTGTCGTGGTGCACGTTGAATTGCGCAGTCGCGAGCTGCTGCGGGTCGGTGATGACCTCCGCCAGCACGTCTTCGAACAGCCATTGGGTGGTTTCTTGCACCGACAGGCTGTTGATCTTCCATTCGGCGATCTTCCAGACCTGCTGCTCGGGATTCTCTTCCTCATAGGACTCAGGCTGCAGCCGCCACAACACGCGCGACTTCCCACTTACCTGCGCCCAGTGGCCATTCTTGAGCTTTGCTTTGCCGTCGATGGCAAGGGTGCATTCCCATTCCTTCATCGTTGCCGGATCGCGCCAAGTCGGCACCGGAATGTGGATCTTGAACTTCCCTTTCTTGAAGTACTCGACCTCCGCGAACAGGCTTTGATAGGCATGCATTTCCGCAAACGGCACCAACTTCGCTTCCGGCGCGATCTTCCAGGAGCGGTGGGAAAGGGTGCCCTCGTGCAATTCGCGCGCCTCCAGCGGCCACTCTTCGACCAGTCCTTGGAACAGGACCTGGTCTTCGAAGGAGCCGCGGCTCCCCATCGAAGGGAACTCGAGGTTCAACACGTCGTCCGAGATCGGCTTGAGCGTGTTGCCGGCGTTGAACGCGAGCAGCACGGCCTCGGAACGCATCATGCGCTCGGACTGGATGTCGTAGCCGGTCTTCGGACCATCGGCCTTGGAGCAAGCCGCTGCGACGAGCAGGAGAGCAGCGGCAGCAAGGCCGACCTGGGAGCGAGAGAGGCGGTGAATCATGGCTCAGGACGGAGTACGCGGGTGAAATTGCGCGCGACCCGACATCACAGTCCACCACATCGGCAGAACGGGACCCGCAATTCGCCCTCTTGAACGGATAAGCAGAGCTTATTTAAGTACTTAACCAAGTTCATTCCGCCGCCCGCGCCTCCGCAGCACTACCTTCAAGCCGCGTGAGCGATGCTCCCTCCCCTGCAGCCACGATCCGCGAGCGCGTGGATCTCACCGACAGCCTCGCCCTCTTCCGCTTTGAACTCGAGAATGGGATTCCGGATTACGCCGCAGGCCAGTACCTGACCCTGGGTCTTCCCCACCCGGACAAGCCGGGCAAAATCCTGTGGCGCCCCTACTCGATCTCCTCGCCGCCCGAGCGGAAGGACTTGATGGAGCTCTACATCCGCTGGGCGCGAAGCCCGGTTCCCGGGAAGTTCACGACCCTGCTCTGGCCGCTGAAAATCGGGGATCAGCTCGCCTACAAGGATCCCAAGGGGGCCTTCTCGATCGAGCACCAGCGCCCGGACGGCGGCCCGGAAACACGCCGGATGGTCCTCATGGGCGGCGGCACCGGAATCGCGCCCTTCATGGCCTACATTCAGCACCTGCGCAAGCTCGGCACCACGCGCCAGATCGTGGTCTGCCACGGCGCCTCCTACGTCGAGGAGCTCGGCTACCGCGAGGAACTGCTCGAGTGGCAGCGAGAAAGCGTGGCCTGCGGCCGGAAGGGCTGGGACTTCCATTACCTCGCGACGGTCAGCCGTCCGAAGGAGCCGGCCAACGCGGGCTGGGATGGACCGGGCGGACGGGTCGAGAGCCTCGTGCAGCCTGCGGCCGATGGCGGCCCTTCGCCGGCCGAAGTCGTGGTCGGGGAGCGCTTCACCACGGCGAATACAAGCTTCTACATTTGTGGATTCGACGGCACGGTCCAGAGCGTGAAGGCCGCCGTCGAGAGCCGCGACTTCCGGACCAAGAAAGAGGCCCGGGAAGACGGCGGCTACGACATCAAGTTCGAGTCCTACGGCTGACGCGGCACCAGGTTCTCGACCCAGGCGTTGAGCTCCGGCACCTCAGCCACTGTCGGGGCCAGGAAGAAGCGTCCGACGCGGGCCGCAAACTGTTCGCCGTCGTCGCGCTCGAAGTGGAACCAGCCTTCCATGGTGCCCCACTGCGTCTCGAGTGGGCAGCCGCTGTTGTAGGCGAAGGAAGCGCCCGGCTCGAGCCGCGGCTGCTTACCGACGACGCCTTGCCCGCGCACTTCACGCTGGAGGTTGTCGGCGTCCCGGATGATCCAGTGGCGGCGCATGAGCCGCGCCGGGCGATCACCCGCGTTCTCGATCGTCACGTGGTAGAGGTAGAACCAGCGACCCTCCGACGGATCGGTCTGATCCGGGACCAAGCGTGCGCCCACGCGCACCCGGATTCCCTCGGTCAAGGTGTCCGAATGACCCGTCTGGGGCCCCTGAGGCTCTTGTTCGTGCAGAGTCTGCATCCCTCAAGAATGTAGCATGTAACCGGAGCCCTTCCAGAGGGTTCCTCCCATTGCATGCGCCGCGCACTCCTCGCCACCGCCCTTTTCTCGGGCGCCCTCGTCTTCACGCCCCCTGAGGGGCCCACGATTGCCTGGTCCACGGATTGGCTCGGCGCCTTCGAGCAGGCGACTGCGGAGAAAAAGGTCGTCTTTCTCGCCGTGAACATGGACGGCGAGAAGGCCAATGACCTGCTCGCGGCGAAAACCTACGGAGACAAGCTGCTGCTGCCTCTGAGCGAGCACACCGTGAACGTGATCGCGTCGCGTTTCAATCACACCGGCGCGGGCAAGGAGTGCAGCCGTTTCCCGGGCGTGAGTTGCGCGGATCACCAGAAGGCCGACATTCGCGCGCGCGATCAAATTCTCAAGGCCGGCCTCGGCGGCGAAGTCGTCGCGCCGCAACACGTGTGGCTCGACGGTTCCGGCAAAGTGCTGCTGTCGGTGGCCTATCAAGTGAGTGCCGAAGAACTCGCATGGTGCTTCGTCACCGCGATGCGCCGTTTGGATCCGGAATCCGGCGTGAAGATGCCGCCGGGCGCTAAGGCGCCGCGCCGGCTGGTCGTGGATGGCGTCTCGGGCGGTGACGATGCGGTGCGTCCGCTGACCGAGGAAGAATTGGAAGAGACCTTGGCGGCGCTGAAGAAAGTTCTGTGGGGGCGCGAGCGTGTGGATTTGATCGTCAAGTTACTTGCCACCGATCATCCGGATGCGATCGACGCGATTCGCGCTGAGTTGAAAGGCTTTGGCTTGCGCGGCGGCGGCGGCCGCCGCGACGACGCGGCCGGAATGCTCGAGGGCCTGCAGGCTCTACGCCGCGCGCTGGTGCACCGCATCGGCGTGATTTCACCGCCGTCGTTCTGGAAGGCGGTCGTGGAAGTGATCGAAGACGAAGATCCCTTGATGCGCAGCGAAGTCGCCGCCGCACTCGAACAGTTGGCGGCTCCAGAATCGCTCAAAGACGTCAAGAAAGCGCACGGCGCCGAGAAGGATCCGCAGGTCGAGCGCGAGTTCCTGCGCGCCTTGGCCTCTTGCGGACGCGCGGACTCTGCCGCGCGCAAGAAGTTGGTCGCGGAGCTCAAAGGCAAGGACGCTGATCTGCGCCGCAACGCGTTGTACGGACTCGGGCTGCACGCGGCCGAGGCCGACGTCGCCAAACTACTCGCGGTGGCTTGCGCTTCCGGCGATCCGCTGGACCGCCAGGCCGTGTTGCTCGGACTCGCTGCGGCCAGCGCTGCGGGACAACTTGAGCTCGCCGAAGCCGTGGCCGCGGACGCCGCATCCGACGAAGAGACGCGGGCGCTCGCGCAACGCGTGATTGCGGTGCTGAAGACCGAGGCGCCGCTCGCTGCGCTCGGGGACGAAGTCGTACGCGTCTGCGGCGACACCGTACGGCGCGAACGCTTCTATCCCGCCGCGAGCGGTGGCGGTGGCGGCGACGTGGGCGGCGACGCCGCCGGGAACTGAGCGATGCTGCTA
Organism: Planctomycetota bacterium; assembly: GCA_027623585.1. Taxonomy (GTDB): domain Bacteria; phylum Planctomycetota; class UBA1135; order UBA1135; family UBA1135; genus JAQBVK01. The sequence goes on along the minus strand of JAQBVK010000061.1, from coordinate 3,358 downwards.
CTTCTGGCCGCTCTTGCCTTCACGCCCCTCGCGGCGCCGCAGAGTGGGAGTGAGCCGAGCGGATGCCGTTCCTGCAAGCAGCGCGGCGTCCTGGACTGCGCGCGTCATGATGAAGAATTGCGCGCCCTCGAGCCGGAAGTCTTTTGTTCGGAAGCCGCCGCCTGTCCGGATTGCAGCGGCGCGCTGAGCGTAGATTGCCTGAAGTGTCCAGGCGGTCCGGAGTCCGCGGCGATGGAGGCGCGCCGCGCCGAGGTTGCGGCTTGGCTCGCGGCCTCCGGCAAGCACGCGGCCGAGGAAGCCTTGGGAAGACCGGTGCTGCGCATCGAAGCTCTGCATGCGCACTACGCAGCCGAAATCGAAACGCTGAAGGACGGCAAGAAGAAGGTCGACGGCCACCTTTTTCTGCATCGGCTTGCCAGGGACGGAGAACTCGCGGCGAAGTTGCTGGCCGAGCAGTACGGCATCGAGCGTGAACGCGACTACCGCGCGCCCATGCGGCTGTGGTTCTGGCAAGACGCGAAGGCGCATGCCCAGTTGATGCGTGAAGTGCTGATGTCGGGTTCGACTGGCGACTTCAAGTTGCTCGGGCGCAAGCCGCTCTTCTCGGTGTGCACCAGCGACGACGTGTTCAAAGACGAATACTTCCGGCTGCTCACGCTGGGCACGCACCACCTTGTGCACATGCTGCAGTCGAACGTGTGGGATGAGGAGTGGATCGGCGACCAAGGCGGCGGCTGGTTCGACTCCGGCGCGGCGCATTGGATCGAAGAGAAGATCTACTCTCGCATCAGCCACTATTGCATCGAGGAGGCGGGGCAGACTCCAGACTGGGAAAATGGCGTCTGGCGCGCCGCGGTGCGCATCTGGCTGACGAAGCACGACTCCGCGGTGCTCCCGGCACTGGTGAAGAAACAAACCGGTGAGATGATGCCGGAAGAGCACGCTTTGGCGTGGTCGTTCTACGATTGGATAACCGCGACGCAACCGCAGGCTCTGGCGCCGCTGTTGCGCAGCTTGAAGAAGCGGACCCCCACGCGTGAGGCGCTACCGGAGCACCTGGGGCTGGGCGTTGTCGAGGCCGAGCAGACATGGCGCGCCTGGGTGAAGGACACTTATCCTTCCCGCGAGAAAAGGCCAAAGGACTGAGCCGGGCGCTCATGGCCTGAGCCCCAGGCGGCCGATGGGAGACAGGGACTCCGTCCCAGATTTCCCATCATGAAGAATTCATTCCTGCTATTACTCTGTCTCGCTGCGGGCGGTTCATGCCTCGGCGGCAGTTCCACCGGGGACGTGAGCGGCCTTTCGCTTCCCCCCGGCATGGATCTAGTCACGGAATCCGGCGATGCTGAAGGCTCCGCCATCGCCGCGGCTACCAACCTGAATTTTCCGGCCACCAGCGATTTCGTCCTGGATCCGGCGCGGCGCCACGTGTGGGACCAATCCACCGAACCGCTCGAAATCATCAACAGCATCCTGGCCTCGCTCGCGCAGACTTGCGCGGACAAGCTGGTCAACCAAGGCCCATACATCGCCCTGGTCGAAGCGGAAGATGAAGATGAAGGCGGTGGCGCGTCCAGCAACCAGTCCTCGTCCGGCAATGCCGTCGAGTACGAGCCTTGGATCGTGAACTCCACTCGCGCGAACTCCACTGCGCCGCAGTACATTCGCTTCTGGATCGAAGAAGAAGAAGAGATCGAGCAGAATCTATTCATCGAGTCGTTGATCCACGCCTACGTCACGGTGACGGACGAGCCGAGCGCACAGAGTCCCTTCGGCGAGTTCAGCCTCGACTTCGCGATGACCGAAGGCGCGCTCGGCGAGATGTATCAGCGCGGCACGCTTTCGGCTGGCCCTGCGGGCAACGGCCTGGCCGGCTTCACCTTCCTCGTGGACGCCGTGGATCCTGAACAAGGCGGCGACGTCCAGATCACCGTCGAAACCAACGCCGCGCGCACGGCGGGACGCGCACGCGTGAAGGTGACCGATTGGGAAACCCAGCAGCCCAAGCAGTTCCTGGTCGCCTTCGACGCGAACCACTTCGCGCGCAAAATCGGCAACCAAGTGCAGGCCTTCGATCGCGATCGCTTCCGCGTCAACACCTGGGCATACAACATGTACTGGAGCGAAGCCGGTCAAGGCCACACCGCCGGTGAGCGCATCGAGTTGGAGAGCGGCTTTCCGTTCACCTTCAACTACCAGGGCCACAGCCAATACGGGCACGTCGGCTACTGGGGCATCTGGTCACAGACTCCTGGTTTCCCGGCGAACGGCGCGGTCGTTGCGCGCGAGAATCGCAATGGCGGCCCGCAGCAGCTCTACACCGTGGTCCGCGCTCAGGGAAAACTGATCCACGTGCAGCGCGTGGAACTCGGACTCGCCGAAATCGACGGCGCGAACTTCGAGTGGTGGGACTGGCAGTCCGGAATCCAATACCTCGTGAACTACGTGCACGACGAGTTCAGCGGCATCGGCACCTTCTCGAAGATCGCTTCTTGGAACCAGCAGACGCAGACCTGGGAAGACATTGAGCCGGCCGAGGATCTCGTGATCCAGCCCGGCGAGTGGTACGGCTTCTGGTCGCGCGCGCTCGGCGGCAGCGTCTCTTACATCGGCGGCGTCACTTCCGTCACGATCCAGCAGGAGACCTACGCAAGCGGCGACGACTCGCTGTTCGGTAACGGCAACACGCTGGCGCTCTACGGTCTCACCCAGTGCCTGAAGTCGGCGATGACTGCGGCGCAGGTCGAGATCGGCGACATCTGGCTCACGGAGCCGCTCGTTAGCGCGCCATGGACCTACTCCTTCGAGCGCGGCTCGCGCATGCTCACGCGCAATGGCGCGCGTGTCGCCTTGATGCCGGGTGAAGTTCCGGAGTCCGGCCCCTTCATGTGGGGCATGCGGAGCGGTCCCATGACCACCACGCCGCCGGAGCAGCTCGGAGTCACCGAGCCGTGGGAGATGTGGAACCTCGACGAGTTCTACTACTGGGAAACGGGTCACAACGACTGGAACCAGTTCGCGAGCGTGCGCAATGCACAAAATGAACTGCAGACCTTCGACGCGCCGATCGGCTTCCTCTACCAGCACGAGCAAGGGAATGACGCGAACGACGACGACGCCTTCGCCGGCCAAACCTTCTGGTTGGATTACGGCGGCGCCGGTCAGTTCTGGGGCATCCCGCACGGCGAAGTGGATACCGACGGCGACCTCGAGCCGGATCGCTGGTTCCCGCTGTTCTCGCTGGCGGACGGCACCGTGCTCGGACCGAACGGCAAATACGTCGTGAAGGCAATCGAAAGTGAGCTCTCGATGCTACCGACCTTGGATCCTGTTCCGCCCGCGCTGCTGCAAGCGCTCA
>JAQBVK010000060.1 GCA_027623585.1 Planctomycetota bacterium | reverse complement strand
TTCTTCGTGGTCGGCGAGCGTGCTCATTCCGGCCGGACAGTCCGCACCACCGCCCGAGACGCTGCAGGGCATCCTCGACGAAGTGGACCGGCTGATGTCCACCTGGAAGCCGGAGTCCGAACTTTCGCGCTTCAACGCGTGGGTGCCGGAGTCGGAGGAAGCGCGTTTCGAGGTTTCCGCATGGACGGCAACCGTGGTGCGCGAAGCGCTGGTGATCGCGGAGGCGACCGGCGGCGCCTTCGATCCAACAGTGCTGCCGCTGGTGGAGGCCTGGGGCTTCGGCGCTGGGGGCGCGCGCGGCGCCGACCCCACCGAAGCCGAACTCGCGGCCGCGCAGGCGCGCTGCGGCTGGGAGAATGTTCGCGTGCGCGAAACGGCCTTGTCGAAGAGTGAAGCCGGCGTGGCACTCGACCTCTCCGCGATCGCGCCCGGCTACGCTGCCGACCTGATTTGTGAACGATTGCGCGAATTGCGGCTGCCGGATCACTTGGTGGACGTCGGCGGCGAGATCCGCGTCGGCGGACGCGCGGAAGGCGGACGGGCATGGCGGCTCGGTGTGGAGCGCCCCGCCGATGACGCCGAGGACGCCCAGACGCTGCAAGCCGCCATCGAAGTTCAGGACGCGGCGCTCGGCACCAGCGGTGACTACCGGAAGTTTCGGATCGGCGCGGACGGGCGGCGCCTGTCGCACGAAATCGATCCGCGCACCGCGCGCCCGGTGACGCATGCGCTGGCCTCCGCCACCGTGCTCGCCCCTACTGGAATGGAAGCCGACGGCTGGGCCACCGCCTGCATGATCCTCGGACCCGATGCCGCGCTGGCGGCGATCGAAGCCCAGCCCGGCCTCGAGGCCTACTTGATCGTCCGCACCCCCGACGGTTTCCGCGTGCGGACCACCACGGGATTTCCTTCAGCGCTGCCTTAATTCTGCATTCGAGGAAGCCGCGCTAGGCCGAGGGGATATCGCCCAATCCATGCCGCGCCGCGCACCGCTCGTCCTGCTGATCTTGCTCGCGCTCGGCGCGTTCGTGCTTTGGCTGCAGTGGCCGGACTCCGCGCTGGAGGACGACGCGATGGAAACGACCGCAGCTCTGCCCGCCGGCGTGGATCCGGCGGATGGATCGCTCGCGAACGAGGAGGCCTTGCCCCCAGCCGGCGATTCGATCGCGCGCAGCGACGCGCAAGTCCCCGCGGAGCCGGGCGCTCCCGTCTCGCGCCTCCTGACCGTTCGCGTCGTCGAAAAACCGGATGGTCAACCGGCCTCAGGCGCGGAAGTCTTGCTGCGGCCTCCCGGTGGAGCGGGTGGCGTCGCCGTGCCGGAGCGCGTGAGTTTCCAAAACGCCAACATCGACCAGCAGCTCGATGCTTGGGGCCGCGTCTTCACTTGCGATGAATTCGGCATGGCGCAAGTGCCGCTGGAAGACGAAGGAGATTTCTACGTCGGCGCGCGCAAAGCAGGACTCTGGGGACGCGTCCAGGTGAAGCCGGAGCAGCTCGACGCGGAGTTCATCCTCGTGATCGAGTTGAGCTCCTCCATTCACCTCACGGTGCTCGTGCTGGACGAGCGGCGGGCGCCGGCGGCTGATGTCCCCATTGCCTATCGCGCGCTCAGCAATGGAATCGGCCATTCGCTACAAGAGGCGCGCAGAGGCACGGACGGAATCGCGCGGCTACGGCACTTGCAGGAAGAAGTCTTCAGGCATGGAAGTAGTGATTACGAGCACGTCGTCGCCATCGGGCTGCCGTTCGCGTCCACCGTGCAGGCCGCTTTCGATCCCTACGACCCCCCGCGCGAGCCGATCGTGCTCGTGCTGCCTGCCACCGGCACGGTGGAGGTGGAGCTCCTGAACGCGGAAGGAGCGCCCTACTCCGATCGGCTCTCGGTTGCATTACAAAGGCAAATGCCGGCTGCGGATCGGAGCCGTTTCGGCGGCGGCTCGGGGATGATCAATCAAAACTACCTTGGCTTGCGCTGGGAGCGCGTGAAGGACGGCGTCGCGCGTTTCGAACGCGTCGGCCTCGGATTGATTCTGGAGTGCGGCTCCTCTTTCGAGCGCTCGAGAGAATTGACCAGCATCACCGGCTTCGGTCCGACGCACGCCGGAGAAACCGTGCGGCTGGTCCTGCAGCAGTCGCATCGCAGCCCGGAGTTCACCGGGCGTTTGCTCCAGAGTGACGGCGCCCCGTTGAGCAGCGTGCTTGTGGATTGGACCACTTTCAGCTCGACCGCTCAGCGGCAAGTAACCTCCGGCAACGTGACGACCGACGCCGAGGGTGGGTTCCAGATCCCTTGTAGTGAGCTCGCGTTTGCAAGCAAGGTCGAAATCCTGCAGCTCACTCCGCGCACGGAGAAGCAACGACTCGATCTCGCCTTCGCGACCCTGCCTGATCCATTGCCGCAAGCCGGCGCCGACCTCGGCGAAATCATGATCGGCACGCCGGTCTTCGTCTCGGGACGTGTGCTCACTCCTGACGGGAGTCCTGACGCATCCGCGTATGGGGACTTGCAGGCGCTCGACGGAAAGAGCTCTGCGGTCGCTCGCATGCTCGGAGAAGCCCAATGGCATACCGATGAGAGCGGTCGCTTCGAAGTGACCGGCCCACTCCCTGCGGGCCGCTATCGCCTCACGGCATGGAGTAAAGAGCACCGGGACTGGCGCTGCACGCCGGTGGAGTTCAGCGCGGGAGATCAGGACCTCGAAGTACCTTTCCACGGCGTGACCTCGGTGCGCGGCCGCTTGCTCGTGGATTCCGGACTGCGGGTGCAGGACCTCGAGCTTCATCTCACGACCGCGAGCGATGGCAACCGAAACGAATGGTCGACGATTCCCTCGGCGGAAGATGGAGCCTTCCTTCTCGCAGCCGGAGCTTCGAACCTCGCCGACTTCAAGGTGACGGCCGCGAATGGTGTCATCGTTTGGCGGCAAGACGGCATCGCACTCCTCGAGGGAGCCACAACGGATCTCGGCGACATCGACCTCCGCGGGCTGCTGCAAGAGACGCGCCTCCATCTGCGGGGAGCAAACGGCGAGCTGATTCCGAAGGCCACGATCTGGAAGCCCTGGGCAGGACAACCCCTCTTGGTCATGCCGAGTCATGAATCCTTCCCTCTTCCCATTCGGAATGCGCCTGGAGCCGTGGTGCTCCTCTCAGCGCCCGGGCATCTGCTCACGGAGATCCAACTGGTAGGCGGAGAACAGACGGTCACGCTCGCCGCCGGGTACGCCGTGATGCTTCACTACGGCGAACTCCCACTCGGCCCAGCGTGGGGCTTGCGCCTCGAGCCGGTCGGTTCCGAAGGCCAACTGCGCGTTCCTTTCCACTTGAGAGTCCCGTGCGCGGCGCCAAGCGGCAGCGTGCGGCTGGAGTTGCCCATCGTGGGACGCTGGACGATTTATCTGGAACGCAAGACGCGGTCGGACTGGAACGGGCGCGTACTCGAGGGGTGGGACCCCATACCCGGCGCATGGGGAGGACCCGCGCCGGTCATCGACGTTCTGATCAGCGGCGCACTCCAGGAGTTTCGACTGATCGCAGACGCCGCGGCTATCCGCTCCGCTCTCGCGGAGCAATGAACGGAGGGGCTCGTTACGGCCGCGGCCCGCTGGGTAGCCTGTAGGAGTCCGCGCGGACCCACATGACCCTTCGCGCCGCCACCGTCACCCTGTTGCTCGCCCTCGTCGTGGGCGGTACGGCCGTGTGGTGGCAGACACGCGAGCAGCAAGCGGAAGAAACCGAGGACATCTCTGGCCTCCAACGTCGCGCGGTCGACCTCCCGACGCTTCTGGATTCGGTCCCATGGATCAGGATCCACGTCGAATATCCGGACGGCAGCCCTGCCCCTGCCGCGAAAATCTTCATGGAAACTCCCGAGCCGCCGGAGCCGGAGCGGACTGAGTTCTTGCGCGTGCATCCGGTGCCCGCCCTCGCCTCCCGGCTCGAGACCTTGGGAACGCCACTGACCGCCGACGAACGCGGCCGGCTCACGGTCACGCTGCCGGGTAACGCGAACTTCGGCATCGCCGCGTATCGCGACGGAGCCTGGGCAGCCGAGCGCTTGCGCCGCGAAGACTTCGGAGCCGGCGACGAGATCCGCTTGATGTTGAAACCCTCACGCGAACTCGAGGTGTGCGTGGTGAACGAAAGCGGAACGCCGCAACCGGGAGTCCCGGTGCAATACCTCGAGCAGACGCTCTCCGGCACCGCCGGCGAACGCGAGCGCGTAATCACCGACGCAAACGGCCACGCGCAGATCCGCATCCTCGACCTGACCCGCTTCGGTGGATCTCGAGGCGAACCCTATCCGCTGCTCGCGCTCGGATTCCCCGATCGGCGGGAATCCACGCGGCTGCTCGACGACGTCGGCACGCTGCCGGATTTGATCACCCTCGTGATGCCCGCCACCGGTTCGGTGGTCGCCGAAGTGCGCGCCTTCGACGGCGGCCCCGTGCCCGACGGCACTCCGATCGTGCTGCAACTGCGCGCGGTCCAGGCGCAAGGATCGCACTTCGCGCCCTTCTTCTGGATGACCCCGCGTGATCATCTCCGCGCCGCGCACGGAATCGTGCTCGGCGGCCTCGCGCGCTTCCCGCGCGTGGGACTCGGGCTGAACTTCGAGATCGGAGCGGACTATCAGCGCGCGGAACGTTATGAAGGGAAAGGTTTCAACGGACCGGTCGAAGCCGGCGAAGTGGTGCGCCTGCAACTTGCTCAGCACGTACTCCTGCCGGAGGTCCGCGGCCGCATCCTGCTGTCGAAGGGCGTACGCGGCGCCCAGCTGTCCCTGCCCGGCACGCTGGTGGCGGTCAGCGCCGACGGCGACTATTGGACGGACGAAGTGGTGCTGCGGACCGACGCCTCCGGCAACTTCCGCATCGCGCTCGACCCGGCGCGCACTGACGGACGGTGGTCGCGCTTCACGCTGATGGCGTTGAGCCAGTCGGGCGGCGCCACCTACGTGGCGAGCGCCGTGTGCGACGGTGACCTGCGCACGGGCGAACTGCGTTTCGGCGAGATTCTGCTCGGAGGCCCTCTGCTGGTCGCTGGCGTCGTGGTCTCTCCCGAGGGAGCCCCGTTGCGCACCGCCTTCGGCGTGATCGAAGCGCGTGCAGTCGAGGAGCAGGAACTCGGCTGGCGGCTCGCGGCGCAGCACATTCGATGGCACGCCGGAGTCGATTCACGCTTCGAGGTGTACGGGGCCTTCCCGCCCGGCCGTTACAAAATCCTCGCCGACGCCGTGGATCAGCCGCGGTCTTGGCAATCCGCGGAAGCTCATTTCGACTCCGGCGACGCCGACGTCGAGCTCCGCTTCGGCTCACACTACCTGCTCACCGGCAATCTGATCCTCGACCCGCACATTCCGACCGAGCACTGCAGCCTGCTGCTCCGCAATGGCGGCCATGAAGTTCGCGGCCCGCTCGACAAGTTCCGCTCGGGGATTTGGCTGAAGGTGCCGCTGGTGCAGGGTGCTCCCCGCGTGGATCTCACGATCTTCGGCTACGGAGACGGCTGGCCGCTGCTCGAAATGTTCGACATGGCGACGGATCGAGACCAAGGCCTCTACGTCGGGCGCCTCAACCTCCGTGGCCAACTCGGCGTCGCCACCTTGGGCTCTGGGACGACTTCGGGAAGGCTGTTCCGCAGCGTAATCCTGTTCCCGGAAGGCAGCCGCTCGCGCTACGGCTACGAGGTCATCAAGCCCGGACAGCCGATCGTGTTCCGGCTCGATTCGCCGCATTGCGTCGCCTCCCTCCCCGGAGTGCCGCTCTTCGACGTGGTCCTGCGTGACGGCCCCTTCACTCTCCAAGACTGAGCGCGCTCAGACTTCGATCGATCCGGCGGGAGCAGAATCGCCGCCGTGCGCGTGAGGCTGCGGCGGCCGCTTCATCGGCCAACCCACTTCCGCCATCGCCACCAATTCGTGGTCGGCGTCTTCACCGCAAAGGTCGGCCGCCTTGCGCGCGCAGCCGCAGTCGCCGGACTCCTCGCCGCTCATCGCGGACAATCCGCCGCAACTCGAAGCGAGCTTGCGCCCGGACAGCATCACCCCCACCGCCATCGCGGCGACCGCGACGGTGAACAGGATGAAGGTGAGCAGGAAGGTCACGTGACCCTCATTCTACCTGTCTAGTCCACGTGAACCGGATCGTCCAGGTCCAGCGCGTAGTAGGTGCCGCCGTCCACCATCGGCTCGGCGCGCACCAAGCGGCCGCGATACTCGCGGCCGTTCAGTTTCACCACCACGGAAATGCGCCCCTTGGCGCGGATCAAGAGGCCGTGCAGGCTCGCGTTCACCGTCTCGCCTTCCAGGGAGCCGGCGGCGAGCACCAGCGCGGCGGGAGTCGAAACGGGCAGGCGCTCGTGGCGGCGGCGGTTGGGTTGGTCGCTCATCGGAATCGTGGTTCAGCGCGCGGCGGCGGATTGCGGGGGGGGGGGGGAGGACGCGCCTTCGAGAAAACGCGTCTTCGCCGTCGAGGAGATCGGATCGGCGCCGAGGTAGATATCGAACATCGCGCGACACAGCGCGAGGTTTGTGATCACGCCCTTCTTCACGCCGCCGACGGTGGTGTGAAAGCGGCCGCCCGTCTCCCAGTTGAAGACGAGTTCGGTGCCTTCAGTGAGTTCGCTCGTGAAGTAGGCGCGAAGGGTGCGCACGGCCGCTTCGGCCGCGGCGCGCTGCTCGGCGTCGAGATTGGCCGCCTTGATGCGCGGCTCCAATGAATCTTGGAAAGCTTCGGCGATGTCCGCACCGTCGACGTCGCGCGCCATCACCCAGCGCAGCGTCTTGCCGAAGTCGTCGTTGAGAAAGGCGTCGTGGAAGGCTTTGTCCTTCTTGGCTTGCTTGAGCGTCTTCTCACCGACCGCCTTCTTCAGCACCGGCAACGCGGCCGCCAGATCCACGTAAAGGCCCATTGCGTAGACGTTGACCTTGAAAAAGGTCCTCTCGCGCGCGCCGAGACCGAGCAGATCCTGCCGGATGCTCTTCTCCCCTTGGGGCGCCTGGAGGAAGGAAGGAAAAGGAATCCCGGTCTCGGGTTCCTTCACCATTGCCGGCTTTTCCTGGGCAACCGCCGCTTCCTGAGCGGCGAGCGGCGCCGCAAGGCTGGCGAGCACGGTCGCGATCGTGAGCATTTGGATCATGACGGATTCCTCCGAAAGCAGGATAGCAATCCAGACCGCGGATATCTTGGAGGGGTGATCCGGCGCGCCCCCTTCCTGCTGCCGAGCGGGCTGCTCGCCATGCTCCTGCTGCTGGTCACTGGGATCATGCTGTCGGCCGAAATCTGGCCGCCCGGCATGGGCTGGACTCTCTTCCTGCTCAGCCTGCTCAGCTTGTTCCTGGTGCTGCTGCCGCGCAAGCTCGATCCGGAGGATCCCGCGGGCGCCTCCTTCGCCGCCTTCGGATCGACGATGCTCGTCGCACTCTTGCTCTACAACGCCACGAGCGGAGCGATGCGCGCCGAGCGCGACTTCGAGGGCTACGCTGTGCTGTCGATTCCGAGCGACCTGCAGGTGATCGTGCTCCGTCCCGTCGACGGCGACCGCAGCTACGCGTTCCTCTCGGACGAACTGCGGAATGAACTCTCCGGTCTGGCCGGGGCGGAGCTCGGCGTGCGGCTCCGCGTCACTCGGCGCTTCGGTAATATCCGCCGAGTCGAGCTCTCGGAAGTCGCCGATCACAGCGTCTCGCTCCGCGCGATCGGACTCATCGAGCACCGGCCGAACGGCGTCGACAAGCGCGTGCGCCTGCGCACTCCGCGCATCACTCAACCGACGGACTGAGCGCGGGCTCAGCGCCCGCCGCCAATCTCCAGCAGCACCTTGCCGAAGGCCTCGCGTGAGCCGAGTTTGTCGTGCGCCGCAGCGACCTCAGCAAGCGGGAAGCGGCTGTCCACCAGCGGATTCAACTTGCCGGCGAAGACCAACTCCGCCACGCGCTTCATCTCACCGAGCCCGCCCATGGTGCTGCCGAGCACCGACAGGCTCTTGAAGAAGATCGGCGCGAAGTTGAGTTCCATCTGCGCACCGCTGGTCACGCCGCAGGTCACCAAGCGACCGCCCTTCGCGAGCAGCCATACGCCTTGCGGCAAGGTGTCGCGGCCCACGTGATCGACGATCACGTCCACGCCGCGCTTTCCGGACCATTCTTTCACACTTTTGACCCAGTCGTCGGTGCGGTAGTTGACGCCGTGATCGGCGCCATTCGCCAAACCCTTCGCGACTTTCTCGTCGCTGCCGGCGGTCACCATCACGTCCGCGCCCAAGAGCTTGGCGATCTGCACCGCCGCCACGCTGACGCCGCTGCCGGCTGCGTGAACCAGCACTTTCTCCCACGGCTGAGTTGCGCAGCGCTCGACCACCATGTGCCAGGCGGTTAGAAAGGTCAGCGGAAAAGCCGCTGCGAGATCGAGTGGAAACGCCTCGGGGACCGCGATCAGATTCTCGGCACGCACCACCGCGTACTCCGCGTTGCCGCCATCGCAGGTTTCGCCGTAGATGCCGTAATCGCGGGCCAATTGGTGGTCGCCGCTGGCTGCCTCCGCGCTTTGCTGAGTAGCGAAGCCGGGCGCCACGCACACGCGCGCGCCTTCCGGCCAGCCGGTGACACCAGCACCGCATGCATCCACGCTGCCACTGAAATCGCAGCCGGGCGTGAGCGGCAACGGGAATTTGTGGCCGGGCACGCCCTTGCGCACCCAAACGTCGAGATGATTCAACGCGCTCCACGCGACGCGCACGCGCACTTCGCCGGGACCGGGCTCCGGTACCGCGAGGTCTTCGAGTTGCAAGGCTTCCGTGCCGCCGTGCGCATGCACTCGCACCGCGCGCATCAGACGCCGGCTCATCGGCCTTCGAAGCGCGGTGTGCGCTTCTCGACGAAGGCCGCGATGCCTTCCTTCGCGTCCGCGGACTCGAACAAGCGTTGCTGCAGTTCGCGCTCGAGCGCGAGGCCGCTCTCCAAGGGCAAGGCGCTGCCGCTCTGCACCGCGCGCTTGATGTGGCCCACCGCCATCGGCGCGCGACCCGGCGCGCAGAAGGATTCCGCCCAGGCTTGCACCGCGTCGGCAAAGCCTTCGAAAGGCAACACCCGGCTCACGAGTCCGGCCGCCAAGGCCGCATCCGCGTCGAAAGTCCGCGCCTCGGCCATCCACTCGATCGCGCGCGAAGGTCCGACCAGGCGCGCGAGCCGCTGCGTGCCGCCGGTGCCCGGCAAGACGCCGAGTTTCACCTCGGGCAGTCCGAGCTGGAAGGGTTTCGCACCCTCTGGCGCGCGCCGCGCCACGCGCAAGTCGGCGGCCATCGCGACTTCGAGCCCGCCGCCCACGCAGTGGCCGTTCAGAGCCGCGAGCACCAACTTCGGCGTGTGCTCCAGGCGCAGCAAGGTTTCGTTCGCATGAAGGCAAAAGGATTGCTTCCAGCGCGGCGTCACCTGGTCGAGCATCGTGATGTCAGCGCCCGCGCAAAAGAATCGGTCGCCTTCGCCGCTCAGGACGATGACGTCGACCTCTTCATCGAAGCGGGCCGCCAGCACCGCCGTATCGAGATCGCACATCATCTCGTAGGAGTAGGAATTGGCCGGAGGGCAGCACAGCCTGAGCCACTGCACCCTCCCGCGCCGCAACGTGCGCACGAGACCGTTCGGCATCGCGCATTCCTCGCCGTTCGCCTGCATGGGGCGGGATTCTAAAGTAGCGGCGTGCGGATCCGCGTCTCCCTGCCTGAGCTCGACCTCGGCGCGCTCGCGGGACGGCTGTTGCCGGCCGGAGCCGAACTCCGCGCTCTGGAGCTGGACGAGAGCGGCCTGCGTCTGGAAGCGAGTGCGCCGGTCGCAGGCAACTTCATGGTGCTCGCCGACGCGCGCTTCCAGGGCCCGACGCTGACCTTGAGCCGCTTCCGCGTCGAGGGCGGCATGCTTGCGCGAGCTTTTCTCGGATCCAAGCTCAGCGACAAGATCGCGCGGCTCGACTGGCGCCGCGGCGCCGTGCGCGCCTGGGGCGAGCCCGACGGTGAGCGCCTTCACCTCGCCTGGGATGGAGACTCCGCATGATCGCGTGTCTCCGCCACGGCTTCGTGCTCGGCTCGGCGCTCGGCGCGCTGTTGCTCACGATCGAAGTGGCGCTCGGCGGCGCTCCGCTGCGCGGCACTGCGGAGGCCGCCGGATGGATGCCGGCCTACGTCGTTGCGGGCGCTGCGCTCGGCCTGCTCGCCGCGCTCATCAGCCTCGCCACCACGCCGCGACGCGCGCGCGAACGCGCGCAGGGCATTCAACTCTTCGCCACCGTGCTTGCGCTCGGCGTGATCGGTTTCGGCTGGCTGCCGTACCGACTCGCCGGCGCAGAGTCGCTACTGCTGCGCGCGTTGCTCGCCTTTGGTCTCGCGGGCGGCCTGCACCTGCTCGGTCTCGCCGCGGCGGCTTCACGACGCGCGTGGATGTTTGCCGCCTTCGCGGCGCCGTTCACCGCGACGGCCTTGCTGCTCTTCCTCTGCATCGCGGCCCTGTTCGCTCGAGAAATCCTTCCCTATGGTGCGGAGACGCCGAGGGTTGAGGCAAGGAGCGCGCCCACCGCAGCGGATGGTCCACCCAACCTCCTGATCATCGTGCTGGAAGGTGTACGCGCCGACCGGCTGGGCTGCTACGGCTCCTTCCGCGCGACCACTCCCTACTTGGACTCGCTCGCGCAGGAGGCTGTGCTCTTCGAACAGGCATTCACGAGTTCGTCGGAGCACGACGCCGCCTTCACCGGCTTGCTGCGCGGATCTCGGCTCGTCGATTCCCTCAGCGAGCGCGGCTACCGGACCTGGGCCGGAAGCGGTGGCGGCGAGGTGGAAAGCACGAGCGGCCCTTTCGCGCTCGCCGGCTTCGACGCTCAAGAAGACGCGCGGAAACCGCGGC
>JAQBVK010000059.1 GCA_027623585.1 Planctomycetota bacterium | reverse complement strand
GCGGCGAATTCCGCGTCGGGGAGGAAGAGTTGCGCACATGGGCCGAAGGCCAAGGCTTGCGACTGCGCGAGACGCTCGGTGCCATACCCGCTCCGGTGCCGGCGAACTTGCCGCCGCTCCAGGCCGCCCTCAGTCGCGGCTGCATCCTCTCTGAGGTCGCGGGCGCTTCGTCCAGCGAGGTGCTTCGGGCGCTCGCAATGTCGGCGCCACTCGCGCCGAGCGCCGACCGCGAAGCCTTGCTCGCGCAACTCGAAGACCGCGAGCGCATGGCTTCCACGGGCCTCGGCGGCGGCATCGCCTTGCCGCACCCGCGCACGCCTTCGAGCGACTTCGTGCGCGAGCCGGTGATCGTCATCGGATTGCTCGCGCAGCCGGTGGAGTGGCGCGCGCTCGATGGCGCGCCGGTGCGTACGGCGATCTTGCTGGTCAGTCCGACTCCGCATGCGCACCTGCAGGTGCTCTCGCGGCTCGCCTTCCTGCTGCGCGAGCCGCGCTTCGCCGAGGCGCTCGCGCGAGGCGAGGCTGCGGACGAAGTGATGAAGCTCGCCGCGATGCTCGAGCCGCCGCTCGCATGAGCCAGGTCGCGCATTTCCGCGCCCGCGGAGCGCGCTCGGAGCCGTGGATTCTTGCCGGATGGGCCGTGGTGGTCGGGGCCGCCTCTTCGGGGGTCGCCATGCTGCTGCGGGGGGGGGTGCATGAACTATTTCAAGCGCTCGCGCGGTTCCGCGGAGCCTGGTGGGCGGTGTTCCTTCCGGCCGCGGGAGCGCTGCTCGGCGTTTGGATCGTGCGCTTACTGTTTCGCGACGCGCCGGGCCATGGCGTGCCGATGGTGCTCGAGGCGGTGTCGCGTAGCGGCGGCCATATGCGGCGCCGCTCGATCTTCAGCCGCTTGTTCGGCAGCATGGTCAACGTCGCGAGCGGCGGTTCGGCGGGGCTCGAAGGTCCGACCGTGTTCAGCGCGGCGGCGGTGGGCAGCGTGGTCGCGGCGGCGATGCGCGTCGGCGAACGTCAGCGCGTGCTGTTGCTGGCCTGTGGCGTGGCGGGTGGAATCGGCGCGATTTTCAACGCGCCGCTGACCGGCATGATCTTCGCGATGGAGGTGGTGCTGGCCGAGTGGACGCTGGGCGCGGTGCTGCCGATCGCGGTCAGCGCGACCGTCGCGACCGAGATCGGCCGTAACGTCTTCGGCCGCAGCGGCGCCTTCGCCGGCGCGGAGCTCCCCGCCTGGGGTTCTGCAGACCTCGCAGCTTGCGCGGTGGTCGGCGCCGGGGCTGGTCTGCTCTCGGTGGTGCTGGTCGCGTTCATCTTTCGAGCGGAGGATTGGACGCGCCGAGCGGCGCGCACCCGGCTGCTCGGCTGGCCCGGCGCGATGGCCATGATCGGCGGTCTCGGCGTCGGCGTGATCGGCTGGCTGATGCCGGAAGCGATTGGTGAGGGATATGAAACCGTCAACCTCGCCCTGAGCGGGAATATGGAGGATGGCCTGCTCGCGCTCGCGCTGCTCGGCGGCGCGAAGACCCTGGCGACGACCTTGACGCTCGGCAGCGGCGCCCCGGGCGGCATCTTCGCGCCTTCGTTGGTGCTCGGCGCATTACTCGGCGCGCTGTTCGGCGGGGCGCTTCAGCATTTGTTCCCGGACGCCGGCTTCGCGCCGCCATCCTTCTTCGCTTTGGCGGCGATGGCGGGCTTCGTTGCGGGCACGATGCAAGCTCCGTTCACGGGCATCCTGCTCGCCTTGGAAACGACGGAAGGCTGGAATGGCACGCTGCCGATCATCTTGGTGGCGGTGCTCGCGACCTTGGTGTCGCGCACCTTCTTGAGACATTCCTTCTACACCGCGGAACTGGCCGAACGCGGCGCGTTACTGCGGCCGGGCACCGACAAGCGCATCCTCAGTGATTTGCACGCCAGCGAGATGCTGGATCCGGATCCGGTGAAGATCGAAGCCGGCAAAACGCTGGAGGATCTTGCGCGTCTGCTGCCCGTGACCAAGCGCAATCACTTCGCGGTGGTGGACGAAAACGACCGCCTGCTCGGCATGTTGGATCTCACCCAGTTGCGCGGCGTGATCTTCGATGATTTCGTGCGCAAAGTGACCCCCGTGGACACGGTAATGGACGCGACCGTGCCGCGCATCGGTGCCTCAGACTCTTTGCTGGACGCCATGAAGGTCTTCGAGACGCGCGGCGCGTGGGTGCTGCCGGTGGTGGACAATCAGGGCCGATTCCTCGGCACGCTGTCGAAGTCCACCTTGTTCGATCGCTACCGCAACGAATTGATTCTGCAGACCAGCGATCGCGGCTAATTGTTCTGCTAGGCTGAACGCGTGGATCGCCGCCGCTGGCGTCATCTCGCGCGCGATTTCGATCGCGACGTCACCGACACGCCCCGCAACGATGCGCGCGGCGTGATCCGGCGCGCGGTGGAGGAGGCGGCCGGCCAGCGGCGCGACCGCGTGCTGGTGGATCTGGGCTGCGGCCCGGCCACCTTGATTCGGCGTCACGCATCCTTGTTTGCGCGAGCGGTTGGGGTGGACTTCGCGGATCCGGTGATTGCGCTCGCGCGGAAGCGTTGCGCGCGCGTGCCTCAGGCCGAGCTGCACTGCGTCGACGTCGCCTTGGCGGGGGAGCAGTGGCCACGCACCGCCGACGTGCTCGCCTGCATGAACGTCGTCACTTCGACGAGCGCGCGCAAACGCGAAGCGGTGGGGCGCGCGTTGGCGGCGGTGGCGCGGCCGGGCGCGCGCCTGCTGCTGGTGGTGCCCGCGCTTGAATCCGTTCAACACGTTCACGCCTGCTGCCAAACGCGCAACTATGAATCGATTGCGCCGCCCCGCAACGGCTTGGTCTCGCGCGGCGGCGACAAGCAGAAGTTCTGGACCGAAGGCGAGTTGCGCGAGGCGCTCGAGCGCTGGGGCTTCTCGACTCCGCGTCTCGACAAGGTCAGCGTCCCGTGGAGCGACGAAGGCGTGGCCGCAGGCGACATGCGCGGTCTGCCGGGCCCGTGGGATTGGCTCGCCGTCGCCCGTCGTGCGCGCTAATAACTACTCGTGCCGCAGCGCTTCGACCGGGTCGAGGTTGGCGGCGCGCCAGGCGGGGTAGAGGCCGAACAGCAGGCCGATTCCCACCGAAATGCCGAAGGCCAGGATCGGGCCGTCGGGACGCACGATCGTGCGCATGTCGGCGTAGCGCTCGACCAGGAAAGGAATCCCCAAGCCCAGCGCGATGCCGGCCAGGCCGCCGCCGACCGCGAGCACCACGCACTCGACCAGGAACTGGAGCATGATGTGGCGCTTCTTCGCTCCCAGCGCGCGGCGGATGCCGATCTCGCGGGTGCGTTCGGTCACGGTCGCCAGCATCACGTTCATGATGCCGATGCCGCCGACCAGCAGGCTGATGCCCGCGATGCTGCCGAGCACGATGTTGAAGATGCGCTTGGTCTCCTCGGCCTTCGCCAGCAACTCCAGCGGCACCACCACTTCCCAGTCGCGCTGGTTGTGATTGCGCGCGAGCATCTCGCGCGCGGCGCCCGCGGTCAGCGGCACACCTTCGGGAGTCTCCACTTCGAGCACGATTTCGTGCAGCTCGACCTGCTCCATCTCGCGCGAGCCGCTGCGGATCTTGACCTGCATGTCGCCGAACCAGCGCGTGCCGGTCGACAGCGGCACAAACACTTCGCCGGTGACCTCGGAGCCCGGCGCGGCCGCATCGCTGTCGAGCCGCATGCGCGGCAACAGCACGCCGATCACGATGAAGTAATCGGCGCCGATCTTGACCTCGGTGCCGATCGGATTGTCGAAGGGAGACAGCCAGCGCGACACCTCGTAGCCGAGGACGACGACGTTGTTGACGTTCTCCTCGTCGTGCGCGCTCAAGAAGCGCCCCTCGGAGATCATGCGCCCCGTCACGTCGATCCACTCCGGCACGGTCGCGAGCACGCGCGGGTTCAGCGCGCGTTCGCCGAGCCGCACCTCTTGCTGCAACTGGCGCACCGGAATCGCGCGCGTGACCCACGGATAGGAAGACTCGGCGCGCCTCAGATCCGCTTGGGTCAGCCCGTAGGAGAGCACGCGCGAAGTCTGGTTGCTGGCGAGTTCGTCCGGCGGCTTCACCGAACGCAGGATCACGTTCTGGCTGCCGAGCTCGCGAATCTGCTCCTGCGCCTCTTCGCTGGCGCCCTCGCCGATCGCGAGCATCGCGATCACGCTGCTGACGCCGAACAGCACGCCGAGCGTGGTCAGCAGGCTGCGCAACTTGTGCAGCATCAGGCTCTTGAAGCCGAGCCGCACCGTCCGCGTCAGGGCGCCCATTTTCATCGTGACTTATCTCCCGCTTCGATTTTCTCCACGCGGCCGTCCTTCAGGCGCAGCATGAGCTGTGCGCGCCGCGCAATGATCGCTTCGTGGGTCACCAACAAGATCGTCTTGCCTTCGGCGTGAAGTTCGTCGAAGAGTTCGAGGATTTCCTGCGCCGTGGTGCTGTCGAGGTTGCCGGTGGCTTCGTCGGCGAGCACGATCGGCGGATCGTTGATCAGCGCGCGCGCAATCGCCACGCGCTGCTGCTGGCCGCCGGAGAGCTCGGTGGGGCGGTGGTCGAAGCGTCCGCCCAGCCCGACGCGCTCGGCGATCATGCGCGCACGATCTTCGGCGTGCGCCGGCTGCTCGTCGCGGTAGAACACCGGCACCAAGATGTTTTCCAGTACGTTCAACTGCGGAATCAAATTGAAGGACTGGAATACGAAGCCGATCCGCGTGCCGCGCAGTTCCGACAAACCGTCGTCGTCGAGCTCATTGACGTTGGTGCCGTCCACGTGGTAGCTGCCGCCGGTCGGCCGGTCGATGCAGCCGAGAATGTTCAGCAACGTGGACTTGCCGCTTCCGGAAGTTCCCATGATCGACCAGAACTCACCGGCGCCGAAGGCGACGCTGACGCCGTCAAGCGCGCGCACCTCGTTGTTGCCCATGCGGTAAACGCGCTGGACGTCTTTGAGCTCGGCGACGGGGGCGTTTCCGCCCGCGGCGGGCTGCGGATCAGGAGCCACTGCCGTGCTCACCCGCGCCCGGATTCGGACCGCTGCCGCCACTGCGCGGCGGACGGCTGCCACCGGGAGAGCCGGTGCCGCCCTGCGGACGCTCGCGTCCTGCGCCGCTTGCGCCGCTCCTATCGGGCATCGCGGCACCCGACGGAATTCCTTCCATCTTCGGGGCCGGGTTCTCGCTTTCCGGTTCCGGTTCGGGCTTGAAGCCGGTGGGCGGATTGAGCGCGACGATCTCGCCCGCTTCGAGCCCGGTGAGGATCTCCACCCAAGCCTCGGAACTCGCGCCGACCTCGACGATGCGCGGCTTGCCGCCGACGAAGCAGATGGTGGCGCCACCGCTGCGATGAATCGCTTGCACCGGCACCGACAAGGCGTCCTCGATCGTTTCCACCAAGATCTCGACGCTGCAAGACATGCCGGGCCGGGCGTCGGCGGAGGCATCGCGGATCGAGATCTGCGTCTTGAATTGGCGCAGGTTCGGATTGGTCCACATCGACCCGCTGTCCGGCACCAACGCCACGGACTGCACATCGCCGTTGAACTCTTTGCCCGGCAACGCGCTCGCCTTGATCTTCACTTGCATGCCGGGCTGCACCTTGCGCACCACCGACTCGTGCAAGCTGACCTCCGCGATCATGCCCCCGGCTTGCGGGATCGCAAGGATCTCTTGGCGTTCCTGGACCTCACTGCCCTTCTGGATGATGTCGCCCGAGCCGCGCCAGCTATCGGTGCGCTTGTAGACCACGTAACCGGAAACCGGTGCGCGGATCGTCGCCTTGACGAGTTGGTCGACGTACTTCGTGAATTTCTGACTCTCGAGTTGAGCCTTGGCCCGGCTGGTGCGCACGTCGGCATCGATGTCGACCAGTCGCGCGGCGGCCTGCAGATTGACGCGCTCGAGTTCGCGCTCGGCTTCCGCGACCGCGCCTCCCAGTCTCGCCATCTCCTTCGGGTTGTCGAAGCGCTCAAGCAGGTCCTGGTTCCGTATCGATTGTTCGAGACGGATCGCTGCGTTGTTGTGGTTCAACTGGTCGGTCTCGAGTTCGGTGCGGGTGATGTAATCCTCCTTGTTCAGTTTCTCCGACCAGTAGAGGCGTTCCTGGGCTTGAGTCAACTCCATTTCCGCTTTGGTGATCGCCTCTTTCGCAGCCGCCTGATCGTTGGGCCAATTACCCTCCTCGTACTTGGTCAGATCGGTCTTCGCGAACTCGAGCTTCTGCTCCGCCTGCGCGATGTCGCTGGCGTTCTGACTGTGCTGGATCGCGAGGCGTTGCTCGGCCGTGGTCAGCGCGGCCTGCGCATTCTGCAAGGCGATGTCCTGCGCAACCTTGCGTTCGAGCAATTGCGCTACGTCGAGTTGCACGATCACGTCTCCTTCGTTGACGAAACTGCCTTCTTCGACGATCTCGAGGATCGCGTTCCGCCCTTCGACTTCGCTGAAGACCTTGGCGGAGTTGCGCGCCGAGAGGTTGCCGCTCTGCACCACCGAGACGTCGAGCCGTCCACGCTTGGCGACCCAACCGTTAGCCTCGGCGACGACCTCAGTGCGGAACCAGCCGTCATCGCGCCAGCCTGCCCAGGCGAAACCGGCGGCTGCCACCAAGACGATCACGATCGGGAGAACGTGAGTTTTCTTCTGGGGGGAGGTGCTCATGGTGCGGGCGTTGGAAGGATGACGATGCCGTCAGGACCGACTTCGATCAGTTCGAGGTCTGAATACAGGCGCAGGCGCGAAATTCCGAAGTCGCGGAGCGCGGAGGAGGCGGCGTTCTGCGCCGACAACAGGGAGCGTTGGGCTTCGAGCAGGTCGCGCGTCTGGGCCCGGCCAGCGTCCAAATTCATTTGCACGCTGTCGACGCGGCGGCGCGCCAGTTCGATCGCGAGCTGCTGAACCTTGTAGCGTTCGCGCGTGCTCTGCGCCTGCCGCAGATCGTCGCGCAGGTCTGAAACCACCGCGTCGCGCAGCGATTCTTCGGCGCGGATCGCCGATTGCAGCGCGAGCAGCGAGGAGCGATAGGCGTTGCGATCGGGAAGATCGTCGATCGGCAGATCCCAACCGAGGCGCGCGGACCACGGGAGGGAGCCGTCGCGGAAGGACGCTGGGCGGCCCTCTTCGCTGGTGCCGCCGAGACCGAGGGTGAGATCGAGTCCGGCCCGCAGGGCGTCCGCGGCGATGCGGGCGCGCCGATCCGCATCCTCGACCGCTTCGGCGGTGTTCAGGTAGTCGAGACGGCGCGCGAGCGCGATTTCGTCGAGATCCTCCACTGGCAGCGAGTCGAGGTCGTTGCCGTCGAGTCCACGGAGACGGTCGAACTCAGCCGGATCGAGGGTGAAGCCCACTTCTGGAGGTAGGCCGAGCCGGATTTTGAAGTTGTCGAGTTGGGTGCCGAAGCGGGCGTAGAGTTCCAGCAGCCGCCCTTCCGAGGACAGCAGATCCTGACTCGCTTGGTCGAGTTGGATCGAGGAGAGTTTGCCGGCCTTCGCGTGAGCTTCGCTGCGTTTCTGCAGGTAGCGCAGGTTCACGAGGTTCTCTTCCTCGTTCGCGATCGAGTCCAGCGTGAGGATGATCCCGAAGTAATCGTTCGTGACGTCCACCGCGAAGGTGCGGCGGAAGCGTTCGAAGGAGCGCACCTCATAGACGAGATCGCGTTCGGCCTGCGTGAGCGGCTCCATCACGACCTCGCGCGCGGTGCCGCTCAGCAAGGGCTGCGTGACCGAGAGCGAGAGCTCGGAGAGCGCGTCCCAGCCGTCGCCGGTCGAAATCGCGCGGAACAAGCTGCTGCCGATGCCCGCCACGATCCGCGCGCCGGTGCCGAGCAAGCGTTCCATGCCGAGGTTCGCGTCGGCCGTGGCCGTGTTGCTGTCGCTGCCGTTGCCGGTCACGCCGACCGTGCCGTCGAGTGAGAAGCGATTCGAGAACCGCCAGCGTTCCAAGGTCAGATCGAGCGCCGCGCGGTACAAGCGCTCCTTGCGATCCTGGTAGTCGCGGCTGTTGCCGGCGGCGATCTCCAGGCACGAGACCAGGCTGACCGCTTCGGTGAGCGATTCCGGCGCGAGGATGAGTTTCGCGCGCAAGCGCTCGGCGGCAGGTTCCACCGTGAAGCCTGCCGGCCGGTCGAATAATTCGGCGCGGCGCTCATCGAGCAGCGCGTAGACCTCGGCGTCCGCCTCTGCCGCGAGTTCGGCGGGCGCCGCGCATCCGGCGGCGGCGAGTGCGGCCAATATGGCCCAGCCGAGAACAGCGACGCGGCTCATGCGCTTACAGCCTCGGGGAAACGGCGGCCGTGACCAGCGGCGACAGCGCCGCAGGCCTCGAGCTCCCCGGGCAGGGGGTGAGGGCCACGTTCATCCACGATTTCGTATCGCTGATTGCGACGACGTGGAACGAAACCCGCTTCCCGGATGGCGGTTTCGATTTCTTCGAGTTTTACGAGCTGGTGGCAGCCCGCTGCGCTCACCACGTTCTCCTCGAGCATCGCGCTGCCGAAGTCGTTGCAGCCGAAGCGCAGGCCGAGCAGCGCCGCGTCTTTGCCCTGGGTCACGAAGGAGGCCTGATGATTCACGAAGTTGTCAAGGAAGATGCGCGCGACCGCGATGGTGCGGAAGTACGGCGCGTGGGTGGCCTTGCGCCAGCCGCCTGCCAGCATCTGTTGCCCGAGCGGATTCTCGCCGGGCTGGAAGGTCCAGCCGATGAAGGCGGTGAATCCGCCGGTGCGGTCCTGCACCGCGCGCAACCGCTCCAGGTGCTCGATCCGCTCCGCCACGCTCTCGACGTGGCCGAACATCATCGTCGCGGTGGTGCGCATGCCGAGCGCGTGCGCCTCTTCCATGATGCGCAGCCAGGCATCCGCGCTGGTTTTGCGCGGCGCGATCACCTCGCGCACCCGATCCACCAGGATCTCGGCGCCGCCGCCCGGCATCGAATCCATGCCGGCGGCCTGCAGGCGTCGCAGCACCTCGGGCGTCGGCAGCTTCGAAACGCGGCCGAGGTGTTCGATCTCGGGCGGGCTCATCGCGTGCATGTGCAACGCGGGCCAGCGCGCCTTGATGTCGCGCAGCAGTTCCTCGAACCACTCCACACCCAAGTCCGGGTGGTGTCCACCCTGCATCAGGATCTGCACGCCGCCGACGTCCACGGTCTCCTGGATCTTGTGGTAGATCGTCTCGCGGTCGAGCACGTAGCCCTTCTTCGCATCACGCGGCTTGGCGTAGAAGGCGCAGAATCCGCAATCCGTCACGCACACGTTGGTGGGATTCAGATTGCGATCGATGATGTAGCTGACCACCGGCTCGGGATGATGGCGGCGGCGGACCTCGTCGGCCAGGAAGGCCAAGGTCGCGAAGTCGGCCTGCTCGTGGAGGCAAAAGGCCTCCGCCGCGGAGATGCGCTCTCCGCCCAGAACCCGATCGGTCAGGGCTTGCACCTGCATGGGAATCCCATTCTAGGGCAGAGCGGCGCGGGTTCCCGGCCGCCGGAGCCGGATCAGGTACCCCACCAAGGCCAGTCCGCCGCGAGGGCGGCGTTGACCATCACGAAGAACAACGCTCCGAAGGTGACCGGTTCCCGGAAAGTGCCGCAGCGGCGCCGACGCCACGCGAGCAGCAGCGCGATCAGGATTGTCTGCGTGGCCGAAATGCTGAAAAACCACCACGCGTGGTCGAGCATCGTGTCGCGCCGGTCGCCGGAGACTGCATCGACGGTGGATTCGAAGAGGTGGACCGCCGAACGCCCTCCGGTCAGCACCGGCAAGCCGAGCGGCAGCATCAGAATGCTGTGCAGTTCGGCAATTGCTTGATAGAGCGCAACTGGCACCGCCGCGAGGAACTGCAGGCCGATGGCCGCGAAGAAACTGGTGGACCGTTTTGGCTTGGTGGCGGGAACGTCGTCCATGCCTCAGTTGCTCTCGGGATGTTCGGCCTGCCGCATCCACGAGAGTCCCGGGTCTGCGCGCGCGACCAAACGCTCCCACTGCCAACGCCAGTCGGTGGTCCAGACCTCCTCGGCATCGGGCGGCAGCAAGTACCAGGAGCCAAGTTCGATTTCTTCCTTCAATTGATCCGCGCTCCATCCGGAGTAGCCGAGGAAGAAGCGCAGCCATCCGCCGGCCTTCGCGAGGGCGCGCGCGGCTTCGACGCCGCCGCCGAAGTGGAGGCCGCCAAGCACGGGACGTCCGAGCGCGGGTGAGGCGGGGGAGTCGTGCAGCAGAATCAACTGATCCGTACCGACCGGGCCACCCCACAGCAGCGGCATGCCGCCGGCCTCGCCAAGGTCCTCACTGGGAAGCACCGTAGGCACGCCGAGCTCGAGCGGCCGGTTCAGCACCAGTCCGACCGTGGCGTCTGCTTCATGCGCGCACAGCAGGACGACGGTGCCTTCGAAGTTGGAGTCGTCGAGCGGCGGACGCGCGACCAGCAGGCAGCCGGCGGCGATCACCTCGCTCACCGCGGCGCTCCTGCCTGTTCGGCGGCGCGCATCGCGTCGATGCTTGCAAGCTCCTGTTCGACGGCGGGGCGCAGTGGGTGCGTCGGCGCGGCCATGAGGAAGCGTTCGTAGGTCCGGCGCGCAAAGGTCAAGCGGCCGAGTTCGAAATAGATCGCCGCGAGGCTGCTGGCGTAGTCGAAGTTGGACGGATCGGCCTCGAAGCAGACTTCGGCGAGCGGCAGGGCTTCGGGCAAACGACGCAGGGAAGCGAGCGCCTGCGCCTTGCCGCTCATCGCGGCGAGCAAGTTGGGGTCGAAAGCGAGCGCGCGCTCGAAGAATCCCAAAGCGTCCGACCAGAGTTCTTCGTAGAGCGCCGCATTGCTCCTCTTTCGAGCATCCCGCGCGAGCGTACCGGAGCAGTTTCCGAGCCCCGCCCACCCGATGGCGGATTGAGGCCAGCGCCCGACGACTCGCTGGTAGACCTGCTGCGCGCCGCGTACGTCGCCGTCGATGAAGAGGCTGTCGCC
>JAQBVK010000058.1 GCA_027623585.1 Planctomycetota bacterium | reverse complement strand
GCTCGCTAGGATGCCACGCGCATGGCCTATCCCTCCACGATCGTGTTCGTCCACGGTTGGTCCGTCACCAACACCGACACCTACGGCGGGCTCCCGGAACGGCTCGCCGCAGAGGCATCGACAGCCGGGCACGCGTTGAAGGTGCACGAGCTGCATCTCGCCAAGTACGTGTCCTTCCATAACGAAGTGCGGGTCGAAGACATCGCGCGCGGCATGGAGGCGGCGGTGCGACGCGAGCTGGGCGACCTGATCGCGCGCGGCGAGCGCTTCGCCGTCGTCACTCACAGTACGGGTGGTCCGGTTGCGCGCGCCTGGTGGTGGGATCACTACGCCACCAAACGAGATTCCGGTCCTTGTCCGATGAGCCATCTCGTGATGTTGGCGCCGGCGAATTTCGGCAGCGCGCTCGCGCAACTCGGCAGCGGGCGATTGAGCCGGCTCAAGTCCTGGGCTGGCGGGATCGAGCCAGGCACCGGCGTGCTCGATTGGTTGGAGCACGGCAGTCGCGAGTCTTGGAGCCTCAACGAGGCTTGGATCCGAGGCCGCTTCCCGAAACCCGCGGCGGGCGGCGCCTACAGCTTCGTGCTCACCGGCCAACGCGTGGATCGCAAGCTCTACGACCACCTGAATTCCTATACCGGTGAGTTGGGCAGCGACGGCGTCGTGCGCGTGCCGGCCGCCAACCTGAACGCGGGGATGCTGCGCCTCGAACAGGGTTCGGGCGAGGAGTCGGCCGTGCTGAAGCCAGTGGGACGGCTGCTGCGCGCTCCCGCCACCGCGTTTCGCCTGATTTCCGGCGCGTCGCATTCCGGTGAGGACCTCGGAATCATGCGCGCCGTGAGCCCGCGCGCGAAGGGGGCGGGCGGAGAAACCAGCGCCGCGATATTACGCTGCCTCGAAGTCGCAGACGACGACCGCTACGACGCGCTGTGCAAGGAATTCGCGGCCGAGACCGCGCAGATCCAGCAGCGCGAACGGGTGGAGCTCCAAAAGATTCCGGTGCTGCCGGATCGCAGCTACATCCACGATCGCACCAGCTTGGTGATCTTCCGCGTGCGTGACGACGCCGGGCATCCGCTGCAAGACTTCGACCTCGAGCTCTCAGGCGCCAACAACGATCCAGATCTGCTGCCGGAGGGTTTCTTCAAGGATCGCCAGCGCAATCTGCGCGCGAAAAACGTCCTGAGTTATTTCTTCAACCACGACCTCATGACCGAGAGCGAAGCGGTGCTCGATCCGCGTGACGCGCGCGAAGTCCTGCGCAAGGCCCGGCCCGGCACGAATCAGCTCGGTCTGCGCATCACGCCGCGACCTTCGACCGGATTCGTTCACTACCGGAGTTGCTCAGTCACGGCGGACCCGAAGACCTTGAGGGCCGTGATCCGTCCGAACGAGACCGCGCTGGTCGACGTCGTGCTGCGCCGGATCGTGCACCGCGAGGTCTTCGAAACAGATCGTGGCGATGCGCGCCGCGGCGATTTCCGCAAGGTAAAGCCGGGCGATGAGACGCTGTCTTAGGGCAGCGCTGCCTTAGCGCGGCGCGAAACGCGCGGCGACCGGATAGTGGTCGCTGGTGCAACGCAGGTCCACGCCGGTCAGTCGATCTACGACCGCGGCTTCGGCCCGCTCCCTCGCCAGTGCGGGCGTGGCGAGCATGAAGTCAATGCGTGAAACGTACGGTTCCTGGTGGTAACTCGGCGTGGTGGTGTCGGCGCAAAGGTCGACGAGCCCGCCACCGCCCTTCGCCCGCGGATCGAGAAAGGCGTTGAGCGTGGGCTCGCCGAGCACCTCGTTGAAGTCGCCGGCGATGAAGGCGCGCCATGTCGGATCTTCTGCAAGCTCGGCGCGCATGATCGCAACAATTTCGCGCGCTTCGGCTTCACGCACGACGTTCGCCGCGTCTCCCCCGTTTTGCGACTTGAGGTGGACGACGAAGACGTCGGCTTGCAGCGCGCCGCCGATGCGCACTCGCAGCAAGTCGCGCCGGAAGCGCTGCTCGACTCCGTTTGCGTCCAGGAATCGGCGGTTGCGGTACGAGGTCACCGAGTCGATCGGAAGGCGTGACAGTAGCGCCACGTCGATGCCACGGTCGTCGTTGCCTTCGACCAGCACGACTTGATAGCCCGAATCCGGCAGATAGCGGTTTACGAACTCCTCGAGCGCGAAACGGTTCTCCACTTCTTGCAGGCACACGACGTCGGCGTCGAGTTGGAGCAGCGCATCCGCGATGCGCTGGCGGCGCGGTCCGCTGATCGAACTCGGCTCGGTGCGTTCGTCGCCGCGAAAGGGGTCGTCCCAACCGTCGAAGAAGTTCTCCAGGTTCCAAGCAGCGACGCGCACGCCAGGCAAGCGCTGCGGCGGCGCCGGCCGCGCGCCCGAAACTCCGGTCAGCGGCGGATTGGCCGCGATCACGGTGCCGTCGGCGAAGCGGATCTGCGCCGGCGAATCCACCACGATCTCCGGCGCGTTTTGGTATTCCTTCACCGTTCCGGAAACCAGCACCTCCTTGTGGAGGAACAGATCCTCGGGGGCGGCCGGGAAATCGCACCAGGCGCTCGCGAAGATCACGGCCTGGAAGCTGCCCTTCCATTCCTCGCGGAAATTCAGGTGCACGACCTTGGCGCTGCGATGAGTGCGCACCACGGTGCCGCGCACCGTGATTTGCTTGCCGACGTACTCACCCGCGCGCTCCCAAGGAATCGCTCCCTCCGCTCGCGGTCCTGCCGTTTCGAGAGTCGGCCAAGCGCGCAAGGCGCCCGGCTCTTGCCTCGACTCCCCCGCCGTAACTCCGAGCAGGGCGGCGCCGACGGCCAGAAGGAATGCGCGCATCAGGCCCGCCTCCCCGCCGCGCGGCAGAGCTCAACCGCCCGATCCCGAGCGGCCTCGGCGCTCAGGGCCTCCTTCTCCCCAGGGCGCGCTCGTTCGCTCCACTCGACGCCGCGTTGGGCGGCATCGCGCCCGACCACGATGCGCAACGGCACGCCGACCAGGTCTGCGTCCTTGAACTTAGCGCCCGGTGAAACTTTCGGGCGATCGTCCCACAACACGTCGACGCCCTGAGCCTCCAAGGCATCGTGCAACTCCTGCGCGAGCGCGTCCTGCGCCTCGTCGCCGGGCTTCATGTGCACCAACAGCACCGCGTAAGGAGCGATCGGCAGCGGCCAGATCATGCCGTTTTCGTCGTGGTTTTGCTCGATCGCGGCGGCCGCGATGCGACTCACGCCGATGCCGTAGCAACCCATCCAAATCGGCTGCTTCTTCTGCTGCTCGTCGTTGTAAGTGGCTTGCATCGCCTCCGAGTATTTCGTTCCCAATTGGAAGATGTGGCCGACCTCGATGCCGCGAGTGATTTCGATGGCGCCGCCGCCGTCCACCGTCGCGTCTCCCGCTTGGACCAGACCGAAGTCGGCGGTCTCCGGCTGCGCCAGATCCCGGCCGAACCACGCGTCCAGCCAATGCGTGTCGGTTTCATTGCCGCCGCAGAGAAAGCCTTGCACGCCTTCCACGGAGGCGTCGGCGAGCAACCGCACGCCGTCCTTCAGTCCGATCGGGCCGGCGAAGCCAACCGCAGCGCCAGTGGCGGCGCGCACCACGGCTTCGTCCGCGAGTTCGAGTTTCAGCGCGCCAAGATGGTTCAGGATCTTGACTTCGTTGAGCTGCCGGTCACCGCGGCACATCACCGCTACGGTCTGCTGGCGGTCGCCCCAAGAGGCCTGATAGATCACGGTCTTGAGCATCCGCGCCAACGGCAGATCAGGGAACATGCGCAACAGATCCTCGCAGGAGCGTGCGCCAGGAGTGGCCTCCTTGTGCATGAGCACGCTCGCGGGCGCGGCCGGCGGCGGCGGGATGATCGACACCGCCTTCTCGATGTTGGCGGCGTAACCGCTTACGCGGCATACCGCGATCGCATCTTCACCCGAATCGGCGTCCACCATGAATTCTTCGCTGCCGCAGCCGCCGATCGCGCCGCTGTCGGCCTGGACGGGAGTGAAGCGCAGCCCGCAACGCGTGAACACCGCGCGATAGACCTCGCGCATCGTCGCATAGGACTGCTTCATCGCCTCCTCCGAGACGTCGAAGGAATAGGCGTCCTTCATGATGAACTCGCGTCCCCGCATCAAGCCGAAGCGCGGACGGATCTCGTCCCGAAACTTGGTCTGGATTTGGTAAAGGATCACCGGAAGCTGACGCCACGACTGCACGCGGCTGCGCACGAAATCGGTCACCACTTCCTCGTGGGTCGGTCCCAGGCAGACCTCGCTGCCGCGCCGGTCGTGGAAGTGGAACAAGATTCCATCGTTGACGTAGCGATCCCAGCGACCGCTCTCGGCCCACAGTTCCTTTGGCTGCACCGCAGGCATGAGCATCTCTTGGCAGTCCACGCGATCGTGCTCATCACGCACGATGCCTTCGACCCGGCGCAGCACACGCCACATCATGGGACCGTAGACGTAGATGCCCGCCGCGAGCTTGTGGATGAAACCGGCGCGCGCCATCAGCGCGTGGGAAGCGACCTCGGTGTCCGAGGGCACCTCGCGCAGGGTGGCGAACAGCGTGCGGGAGAGTTTCATCGAATGAAACGCGGATTGTAGTTATGCCGTCCTGGCGCGGTTTCGGGTCACGCGGCGGGTCTCAGGCCGTAGGATGAGCAGAAGTGCCTTCCAGGCTCGCCCTTCCGCTGCTGTTGGCCGTGCTCGCGCTGGCCGCGTGGTTCCTGTTCCTGGACTACGGCGAAACTCCTGCTGCGGAGGATCCGCAGGGAGCTGCCGAGCACGCCGAAGCAGCCGTCACGGCCGGCACGCGGGACGACGCGGCCGCAGCGGAGGGCGCCACTGCGCGCACCACGGTCGATGACGAGAAGTCGGGCAGCGGAAGCCTCGCCGCCTCCTTCAACGATCCCAAGCTGGGCATCCCCAGCTTCGTCGGCCGCGTGCTGCGCAGCGACGGCAGCGCTGCCGCTCAAGCCGAAGTTCGCGCCGTCGGGCTGGTGGGATTTGGCGGCGCGAAGAGTCGCAGTGATTTTGCCGAGCGTTTCGGCGCGGACTGGAGCACGCGCACGCGCGCAGACGGCCGCTTTGCGTTACCCGAGTCGCCGCGCGACGGTCTGCGTTTCGAACTCGTGGTTCTGGACGGCGACCACGCCCCACTCCGGCTGCAAAACCTGCCGGCGTGGCCCGGCCGAACGCATGACCTCGGCGACTTGACGCTGGCCCGAGGCTTCTCGATCGCGGGGAACGTGCTCAGCCCGGAAGGGGCGCCGGTCGCGGGCGCGCTGATCATGGCTTACCCCGACCTCACCGCGAGTTCGCCGAGCGCGGTGTTGGGAGAGGCCGAGGCTCTGCCGCTGTTGCCCGCCGTGACTGATCGGGAGGGAGAGTTCGAGATCGCGCGTCTCGGACCTGGCCGCGTCCGCCTACGCGCGGAATCTGCCGCCGGCTTCTCGCCGTGGTCAGCGGGAATCGGAGGAGCGGAAGGCGAACTGGTGAGCGGCGTGGAACTGCAGCTCTTGCCGGTGATGGTGCTCGAAGGCATCGCGCTGACGCCCGAGCGCGTCGGCCTCGCGGACATTCACGTCCGCGCCGCCTTGAGCACCAGTTTGCCCAGCCCGAACAGCTCGTTCGGCTTGGAGACGAGCAGTGCTGCCGACGGGACCTTCCGTTTCGAAGTCCCCGCCGCGCTGCGCTCGGTGAGTTTGCGCGCGGGAGGCGAGGGCACGTGGATCGCGCAGGCCGGATTGAATCGACCCGAGGAGTTCGCCAAGCGCATCGAACTCGTGATCACGCCGATGCCCATGCTCCATGGCATGGTCGTGATCGAACCCGACTCGCCGGCGGCTGGCGTCAAGGTCGCGCTGACCAACAATTCGATCCCGGGCAGAGCGCCGGACGCCACCTCGATCGTCGCCGAAACCACCAGCGCCGAGGACGGGAGTTTCTCGCTGCAAGTGGACTTGCTCAGCACGAACTCCAGCCGGTTCCGCGTCGTTGCCTGGGACGACGAACATCTACCCGCGATGTCCGATTCGATTCGCATGCGGTCCGACGGCCGCGGTTTCGTTGAGCCGGAACTCCTTTTGGTGTTGAGCGAAGGCCTTCGACTCTCGGGACGCGCGCTCAGTTGGGACGGCACCCCGGTGTCCGG
The DNA here is from genome assembly GCA_027623585.1 of Planctomycetota bacterium. Taxonomy (GTDB): domain Bacteria; phylum Planctomycetota; class UBA1135; order UBA1135; family UBA1135; genus JAQBVK01. Next base: position 4,924 of record JAQBVK010000058.1, on the reverse strand, counting down.
CGCGCGCGCGCTGCTGCGTAAGTTGAGCGCTCCGCGCACCAATCGTGTGCCGAGTCTCAATCAATCGACGCGCGGCGGCACGGTGATGACTTCGACCATGACCGGCGCAGACGGGAGTTTCAGCTTCACTGGTCTGCTTACGGGTGATTATCGAGTCGAGTTGCACCATCGCGCTTGGTCCCCATCCGAGTCGGAGGACTTGCCTCTGGTGGAGTCGCTGGAAGGCTTGGAAGTCCGCATGCATCCTGCGAGCGGCATCCTCGGCGAAGTGGAAGGCGATCTGCGCGCCGTGGCCGCCCTGCAAGTCACTCTGAGCGCGCCTGGCCGAGATCCTCTGATCGCGCCGGTGGATGCCTTCGGTGCGTTCGTCTTCGCCTCCGTCGCGCCGGACGTGTACGCGCTCGAGTTGCATCCGGCACCGCTCGTGGGCATTGACGGCGTCTTCGCCTTTCCTGGCGGCGCAGCCTTGGGAAGGTTGGATCAACTCGAAGTACCTTCCGGCGAGCACGTTCGCGCCAAGCTGAAGTTGAACCTCGAAGAACGGGGCATGGTCACCGGTGAGGTGCGCGGCGGCGGACTCGCGGTCGCCAACTACGGCGTCTACCTGCTGAAAGCAGAGACCACCACGGACACGGATCCGCGCGTTTCCACTCGCAACGCCGTGCGCAGCATGCGCGCCACCCAAACCGATCACCTCGGGCGCTATTCGATCGCTGGAGTCGAAACCGGAGACTACCAACTGATCGTCTGCGCGCCCGGGCAGAGTCCGAGCGGCTTGTGGAATGACAACGGCAGCCGGGATCCGCGCGGATTGTCACGACGTTTGATTCGCGTCGAGGCGGATCGCGAAGCGCGCACCGATTTCCTTCTGCGCTCAGGCACGCTCCGCGTCGAAGTCTCGAATGGCGATGAGAACGTGAACGGCCAACAACTCGAGTTGATGCCGCTCGCCACCTCGGATGAAGGCCATCGCCACATGTTCTACATCAGCAGGCGTGGCTCCACGACCGGGCCGCTGCCCAGCGGGGCCTATCTGTTGAGTTACGGAGAAGAGCCGAACCGCAAGTCGTGGCAGGTCTTCATTCCTGCCGATTCGGAAGGCTCCGTCTCCATCACGCTGCCCGAACGCGCGAAGCGGAATTGAGCTTGGGTCGCAAGCTGCTCTGGTTGCTGGTGCCGGCCTTGCCGCTCGCGGTGATCTTGGGAGTGCTCGCGCTGCAGGATGCGCCTGCCCCGGCGCGAGCGACCACTCCGGTCGAAACCCTCCCACCCACTCGGACGCCGACCGCATCGCAGGAGTGGTCCTTCGCGCTCCTTCACGCGGACGGATCACCGGCGAGCGACGGCGTCGTGATCGTGCTCGAGCCGGCCATCGCTCGCGCGGAAATTTCTCCCGACGGCACCTGCCGTCTCGCGCTGCGTAAGCTCAGCCCGGTGCGTGTGCTGGCTTGGGCGCCCGGCCATCAAGTGCGTGAAGCAGGGCCCTGGGAATCCCCCCCCCTCGAACTCCGCCTCGACGCGATGGAGGACTTGCCTGCGGCCGAGCTGCCGCTGCGGCTCGCGAGCCTCCGCGTTCAACTCACGAATCCAGACGGCACGGCGCTGGCTGGCGCGTTGCTGCTCGCGCGACCGGTGGACCATCCTGAGGCTCCGCCCTGGATGGCGTTCTCCGACCAATCCGGCGTCGCCGCCTGCGAAGTCGAAGACGCGCCGCTGCTGCTCCAGGTCTACTCGCCCGGCCGAGTGCCGCGCGCGCCGTGGCTCTTGGCCAGCGACACGAGGCCGGCCAGCGATGCGGAGATGGTGTGGGTGATTGCGACCGCGAGCTTGCAGATCAGCGGGCTTCCCCCGATGGAGCCGGTGCAACTCCGGCGAGACGGAGAGGCTCTCGACCTTCTCGCAGTCAGCGAAGACGGCTTCGCGCGCTGGGACGCGTTGGCGCCCGGATACTGGGAAATCGGCACGGCGGCGGGGCGCATGCGACTGATTCTCGAGGCCGGCGAGCGACGCGCCGCCTGGGTTCCGGATCCGGGCCCCTAACCGGCTGCACTCGACTAAGGAACCGTTCCAAGCCGCTCGAGTTGGCCGTCTGGGCCAGAGCCGTGAACGAAACGGAACACGGGGCGACCGGACAGTCCGGCCTCGGAGAGCAGCTGTGGCATGTCGAAGCCGGGAACCGTGCGCACGAACACGACTTCGTCGGCGCTGAACGGCGCGCGGGAAGGCGTCCAGATCTTCAGCGAATCGAGCTCGCGACTGGGCGCCGGCAACAGCACCACCGCACCTGGCGGAGCCTGTTCGCGGGCCACACGGTTCGGAGCGCTGCGAAGATCGGACTCCGCCGTAATCGCCGGCCAGCGAGTAACTGCAAGAGACGGCCCTGCGATCGCAACGACGATCAAGAACGCGTTGCGCCAACGCGGCGGAAGGTCCGCAAGCACGGCCAAGGCGCCCAGGACGAGGAAGCCCAAGGATTCGAAGCAGTACAAGGGTCCCAGGTAGGCCCAGTGCCCAGGGTACCAGTGAAAGGAATACGCGATCGGCGTGAGTCCCGCGAAGAGCAGCGCAGCACCGCCATCACGTTTGCGGAGCCGCAAGACTCCCCAGAATCCCAAGACGGCGCCGCCGAGCACACCGCAGAAAGCAACCGCCCAGCGGCTGGTGCGGTCGAGAAACATTGGGAAGAAATCCCCATTGCCGTAGACGTCCACGGGCTCCGCGCGCGTCGCATCGAACCAGGGACCCCGCACGTGCGCGTACAAATCGTAGACCGTGCGCAACGGATTGCCCGTGTAGAAGTCGTTCGCGGCAAGGAACAAGGCGAGAAACGGGAGACCGGCAGCGGCAGCGCAGACCAAGGCGCGCAGTCGGGCGCGAGTGCCGATCAGGCCGATGCCGGCCGCGCCGGCGAAGAGCACTCCCGTGAGCGGCCGCGCGAGGAAAATCCAGCCCGAGCAGGCTCCAACGCATGCTGCCCATGCCGCGGTCTTGGCCGGCGTGAGCGACTCGCGCGCGAGCAGGAGCGCCAGATATCCGGCGAGCACGAACGGCATCGTGAAGACCTCGGATTGGAAGGAGGTCTGGACGAGGAGAAAGAACGGCGAAGTCGCGAGCAGCAGGGCTGCGAGCGCTGGATGGGATAGTCCGAGTCGGCGCGCGATCGCGACGAGCAGGAGAAGGTCGAGAATGCCGGCGAAGAGCGGCGCCAAAGGCGGCCAACCGAGGGCGACGGCGGGCGCGATCGCGAGCGAGGTTCCCGCCGGATACTTCGCAAAGCTCAGCCTGGATTGCGGATCCTCGTAGACCTGCCGCCACCGCCAGAGGCTCGGTTCGGCGGGGAGCGAATCGGCCAGACGACCGCTGGCGAACAGTTCCGCCTGCATGAGGTAGGCCTGTTCGTCATTCGAAACGCTGACCTGGAGGCGAGTGTTCGCATAAACCGTCACGAACAATGAAAGGCTGAGCGCGGCGCCGATAATCAAGCCGCTGCGCGGCCGCCAGCGGGACTCCGGCAAGGCTCGCGCAAGAACCAGCAGCGCAAGCAAGCCGATGGACGGGATCAGGAGATTCCGCGGTGTGAATCGAGGCAGGTCGAACGGAAGGGCGATCAGCGCCGGGAGAGCGCCGAGTGCGAGCGCAAGGATCAGCGTTCGCGCGCGCATCGGTGCTTCTGTCGCCACTCGCAACAGGCTATCCTCACCGCATGGCGCTTGCTTGGCTCGCGCGGATCCAATTGCTCTGCGCCGTGGGCGTGTTGCTGTGGTTGGCCGCTGCCCTCGGATTCGCTGCACGCGATGGATTCGTTCCCGCGCGCGAGCGCTACGTGCCGCAGCCCGCTTCCGGAGCGGGCGCCGTACAGATCCTGCGTCAGGCGCTGCCGCCACGAGGGAGGCGCGTGATCGCGGCACTGGGTCGTGCCGCTGACGTGAATGGCGAGACGGCGCCGGTCGAGAAAGCGCTCGCACGGCTCGCGGAACAGGGAGTGGAGGTGCGCCGCTGCGAACTCGAAACGCTCTACACCGCCGCGGACCAGGCTCACATTCTGTGCGTGATCGAAGACCGCCCGGAGTTTCGCGGTCTGGATTGGACGCGGCTGGCTGAAGTTCTCGCGCAACCTGTCGTCGCTGATTTCACTTCGATGCTGCCCGGGGACGCCTCCGACGCGGCCGGCATCGAGATCCTCAACTTCGGACGGCCGATGTGGCCCGCCTGGCTGGATCCCGAGTACCAGCAATTCGCCGCGTACGTGCGCTCGGTGATCCCCGATGACGCTGCGGCCGACGCGCGAATCATGCTCGTGGCCGGCCAACCTTACCGAACCGCGGCGACCCGTTCACGCTGGTTCCTGATGTTGAATTACGAATTGGCTCCGCGCCGTTTCTATCTGTGGAATCCGGTCGAGGCAAGCGGCTACGTGATGCAGTACTTCGCCTGGGTGGATCAGATGAACCAACCTGAGCGCTGGGAGGGCGCGCGCTACCTGCACATGAGCGATCGCGCGCTCTCGAAGCTCTCTCGTTCCACCTCCGCTCCCACGCGCGGCCTCACGCCGGACGAACTCGCCGCAGCCGAAGCGATTGGCGCGGAGTGGATCCTGTTGCAGACTCCCAACGTCGACTTCCGGCTCGTGGATTGGGAGTTGCTGCCCTTGGAGCGCGTGCGCGGCTGGTCGGAGGCGCCGCGTTGATCGCGCTCGGCGCTTTTCTGTTCTGGCCGATCGCTTGGGCGCTCGGCTGCGTGCTGCTGCCCTCGCGCGCGATCCTGCCGCGAAGCCGTTGGGAAGAATTCTCAGTCGCCTACCTGCTCGGCAGCGCGTTGATCTGCGTGCTCGGCACGGTGGGCGTGGCCACCGGCATTCCCTTTGCTGCCATCCACGCGATGACCCTGGCCGGCGGCGCCGCCGCCGCAGTGCTGCTCTTCATGC